>JARBUP010000232.1 GCA_029239575.1 Bacillota bacterium | reverse complement strand
ATAATAGGAATTGTGGTTATATGGAGAGTAGTTAACACTGCTAAAGCCGTTTTTAATGTTGATAACTATACTGAATTTCTATCAATCCAATGCGATTCCGCTCTTCGAAATATAGTTAGACTTTATCCATATGATACATTTGGAAACGACAACGAAAAAACACTAAGGGGCAGCAGTCAAGAAGTTGCAAAAAAGCTTCAGGATGAAATCCAATCTAAAGTAGAAATAGCTGGTTTAGAAATTATAGAAGCAAGAATAACTCATTTAGCATATGCACCTGAAATAGCAGCTTCTATGCTTCAAAGGCAGCAAGCTTCAGCCATAATAGATGCAAGACAAATGATCGTTGAAGGGGCTGTAGGAATGGTTGAAATGGCTCTTGAAAAACTTAACGAAAAAGATATCGTACATCTTGATGAAGAAAGAAAAGCTGCAATGGTAAGCAATCTATTAGTAGTTTTATGCGGCAATAAAGATGCACAACCAATTGTTAATTCTGGATCCCTTTATTAAAGGAGATTGTATTGGATAAATTGGATAAAAAAGATAAAGAAAAAAAACAACTTCTCTTGAGATTGTCTCCATCTCTTTGGGAAGAGCTTGCCGGCTGGGCTGAAGATGATTTTAGGTCCATTAATGGACAAATAGAATTTTTATTAAATGAATGCGTAAAAAAAAGAAAAAGAAATAAAAAAATTAATTCTGAAGATTAACTAAGAATGAAACATATAAAACCCGTCTATAATTAGGCGGGTTTTGTAAAATAAAAATTATAAAGATTCAACAATTCCCTTCATAAACATAATTAAGTGATTCTCTTGCTATTTCTGCAAGTTTATATATAGTAGATATTTTTGTAGCATTTTTATCCGCCATTTCATAACATGGGAAAAACCTTGATAAATGTAATGGAATATTTTTATTTATGGATGATAAAAATTCAGATAATTCTCTTATTTCATCTTCGCTATCGTTTTCATCTGGGATAATTAGAGTTGTTATTTCTACGTGAGCGTTTTCAGAAGCAAGTTTAATAAATTTTTTAACAACATTTAAATCTCCACCGATTTTTTCATAAAATTCATTTGTAAATCCTTTTAAATCTATGTTGAATGCATCTATATATGGCATTAATTCTTCCATAGATTCTTCACAAAAACAACCATTTGTGACAACAACATTTTTCAGATTATTTTCTTTTGCAAGCTTAGAACAATCCCTTACGTATTCAAAACCAATAAGTGGTTCATTATAAGTATATGCAATTCCTATATTTCCTTTTGGAATTAACTCTAATGCTAATTCAATTAAATTTTCAGGTGTAACATATTGAGTTTTAATATCTTTTTTTCCTACCATGGATATTTCATGATTTTGACAAAATGAACATTTTAAATTACAACCAAAACTACCTACTGATAAAATATTGCTACCTGGATAAAAACGACGTAGAGGTTTTTTTTCTATAGGGTCAATTGCTATACCTGAGACATGACCATAATTTAAAGCTGTGACTTCTGAGTTTTTATTTATTCGTCCTCTGCAAATTCCTATTTGATTTTCTTCAAGTTTACAGTGATGTGGACATATTTTACATTCTATTTTACTCATTTATGCCTAATCACCTCAAATCTTTCCATATTATATTTTTCATTTATTGAAATTCCAGCTTTTTTAAGTGCTATATCCACTTGCTCTTCAGCAGTATTTATACCTTCTAAATTTGGAAGCAATAATCCTCTTTTTCTACCCAATGTTACTATTACGCCAAACCGTTTTGGGTCTAATTCTTCTAAGGATGAAATTGGTTCAGCATCACCTAAAACATCAACAGAATACTCTAATTTACTCAATTCTTTTTTTGAAACAGGATTAAAACGAGGGTCTTCTAAGCCAGCGCTTATTGCATTTTGCATTATTTCTTCAGCTATGGAATCAGTTGTTGGAGAAATTGTACCAATGCAACCTCTAAGCTGTCCATTCATTTTTAATGAAACAAAAACACCTGCACGATGTTGTAACATTTCTTTTGGCAAATTATTTGGCTTTTCAATTTTTTTATTATTTAATATAAAACCTTCAAGTGTTTTTCTGGCAAGACTAACATACTCATCTTCATTTGCCAAAAGAGATTTTAATCGTTCATTTTCTTTTTTATTAAATATTTCATCAAAATGTCTTTGCTCATTTTCTCCTATAACTTCATAAGCTGCAACTGCATAACCAACTCCAAATGGGCCCTCATAAGAAAGAATCTCTGGCCTAATTTCTTTTCCATCCAAGGCACCAGCCATTATAACAAATGAGCGCAGTCCACATTCTCCTGCTATTTCACAAAATTCTTCATCAAAATTTAAAAACTTTAAAAAGTTTCCTGACGCAAAAGCTTCTGTAATTTCTTTATCAAATAATGGTCCCTCATCCGTATAACCATAAGGCCCTTCTTCCTTAAGAGTATGGGACAAATCCCCGCTTGCTACAACAACTACTTTTTTACCTAATTTTTCAGAAACTTCAGATATACATTTTCCAAAATTATAGTGTTCTATATAAGATAATCCTGAAATAGCTATGCGAACGATTTTATAATCTTTAAAATATTTATTAATAAAATAAAGAGGTATCATAGTTCCATGATCCAATGATTTTTTCTTTTCTCCTAATACACCTGCTGGTATATCCTTTTCCTCAGCTAAAGTAGAAAGTATTTTAATAAACTCTTCATCATAGTTTGCTTCAAATTTTACATCAGGTTCACCAAATTCCTTAAAATTTCCTTTAGCAAAATTTCCTGGTGATATATGAATATAATCTGAATACATAATAGAATGAGGTGTTGTTATAACAATTGTATCAGGTTTAATTTCAGCAATTCTTTTAGCTATTTCATTATATGCCTTTATTGTTTTTTCAATTTTTATTTCTTGTCCCCTACCAATTTTAGAAATTATTAATGGTGGATGCGGGACAACGTATGTACTAATTATAGACATTTTTAATTTCCCCTTTCAAATGATAATATAAATATAAGTCCTTAATCATATATTTAATATCACCAATCATAAAATATATATACCCAAAATTTAAATTTTAATCGTAATTATATAAAAAAAGATAAATTTTAATTATTTATAAATTAAAATCTATCTTTTTATTTTTGTTAATATTTCAAATTATAAATCTCTAAAATCAACACTCACAAAACCACCACCAAGTGTAGTTGTATTAAACCAAAGTAATAAATCAATTTTTTTTATAATTCCTTCATCTAAAATTTCTATTACTACTTTGCTTTTATCTTCTTCATATTCCATTGATATAACAGTAACCCAATGCCATTTATCCAAACATTGTTCATCACCATTGCACAAATTTAAAAATGCTAATGGTAAATCATTTTCAAGTGAATTTGCTATTAAATTTAAAACTTCTGAAAAATTTGGTCTTAATAATTTATTTTTTGGAATATCAATAAAATTAATTTTCAAATTTAAATCCATATATTTAGCATATGAATCCATACCATCCATAAATAACTTAGTAGAATTTACACCCATTAATGTTGGTGTAACATGTTTCCACAATATCTCCATCAGTATTAATGAATTGTATAAAAAATTTTCAGATTTCATCCCTTGATTTTTTTGATTTATATATGAAACTATATTTGAAGCAGTAGTTGGTCCACATCCTGCTTTTCTCTGCCATAAACCTTTATACCAAACTTGGTTACAACCATAATATATTTTATTTTCACTATCATCTAATATTTCAAAATAATTAATATTTTTTAATTTTTTTAACATTTTACCACCATTCTACATATACATTAATTTAGGAGTTTTATTACATACATAATTATATCATAAAATAATGTTATTAAATATAAATAAATTAAAATTAAAAAACAATAAACAAGTTTTAATATAATAATTTAATTTATAATTTGTGACTTAGTCACTGATTTAAAATTTTAACCTGATATAATTAAAATATAATAAATTTTGAAGGGAGATATATATGAGTACTATAAAAATTACAAACAACAACTTTGAAAAAGAAGTCTTGAATTCAGATAAACCAGTTTTATTAGATTTTTGGGCAAGTTGGTGCGGTCCATGTAAAATGATATCACCTATTATAGATGAAATAGCTAAAGAAAATACTGAAATAAAAGTAGGAAAAATAAATGTTGATGAACAGCCAGAATTAGCATCTAAATATGGGGTTATGAGCATACCTACATTAGCTGTAATTAAAAATGGTAAATTAGTTAAAACAATGGTAGGAGCTAAACCTAAATCATCAATAATTGGAATGCTTGCTTAATAATTATTACCACAATTAATTTTCATAAAGCTTAGTCATAAAAAGGATGGTTAGATGATTTATAATCAAATAGCCATCCTTTTTTTATATTAGTGTCATTATGAACGCACTTTTAAAAACTGAATTAATAAGTTCCTTTGCTATTGCTTAGGATGACAAAATTAAAAATGACAAATTGTCATCAAGCTGAATTATATTTTAATTATAATTTATTTTGCTTTTGCCTTTTCCTCTTAGTAAAATATTTTGTTGAATTTCTTTTATTTTTCCTAATATTTTATCTGTATCAGCTCTTAATTTTCCATCATATTTTAAAAATTCACCTTGAACCATTGTGTATTTAATATTATTAGGATCTGAGCTATAAATTATTGAAGTTAATGGATTATAAACAGGCATTGTATTTACCATGTTTAAATCCCAAATTAACAAATCTGCATCATAACCCTCTTTTATTTTTCCTGTATTAAATTTTAAAGCTTCATGTCC
>JARBUP010000017.1 GCA_029239575.1 Bacillota bacterium | reverse complement strand
AAAATAAATTTTAAAATAAAAAAATATATTTATTTTTAAATAAAAAAGTTGGCATGGTTTATGCTATTAACTATATTGTAAAATTTTAATGGAAAGGTAAAGTAGAAATGACTGTTAAATATGATTTAGTAAAAAATGATATTTCAAAAAGAGAAAAAACAGATATAAGTTTCTTGAATGAAGATGTAGCTAAAAAAGTTCTTAAATATCATTCAAGTTTTGAACAGTATACAGAAACACCTTTAGTCGAGTTAAAGGAATTAGCTAAGTATTTAGGATTAAACGATATCTTTATTAAAGATGAATCTTACAGATTTGGACTTAATGCATTTAAAGTTTTAGGCGGTAGTTTTACAATTGGTCAATATATAGCTAACAAATTAGGTAAAGATATAGATGATCTTCCATATGAAACTTTAATTTCAGATGAAGTTAAAAAACAATTAGGTGAGATAACATTTATTACAGCTACGGATGGAAATCATGGCAGAGGAGTTGCATGGACTGCTGAACAGTTAAAACAAAAAGCAATTGTATATATGCCAAAAGGTAGTGCTCTTGAAAGACGTGATAAAATCAGAGCTCATGGTGCTACATGTGAAATAACAGATTGGAACTATGATGATACTGTTAGATACTGCAACGAATTAGCTGAAAAGAATGGTTATGTAATGGTTCAAGATACTTCATGGCCAGGATATGAAGAATTACCAAGATGGATTATGCAAGGTTACATGACAATGGCTTATGAAGCTTATTTGAAATTACAAAAAGAAAACAAAAAACCTACACATATATTCTTACAAGCTGGAGTAGGTTCATTGGCATCTGGAGTCACTGGATTTTTCTCATCAGTGTATTCAGATAATAAGCCGATAATAACTATAGTAGAGCCTGAAAATGCAGCTTGTCTTTATAAGACTGCTAAAGCAGATGATGGTCAACTTCATCCTGTAACAGGTGAAATGAATACTATAATGGCTGGTCTTGCTTGTGGTGAGCCAATTACTATAGGGTATCCAGTTCTTAATGCAAATGCTGAAAACTTCTTATCAATACCTGAAGAAACAGCAGCATATGGAATGAGAGTTCTTGGTAACCCACTTAAAGGAGATGAAAGAGTAATCTCTGGAGAAAGTGGAGCAGCAACGGCAGGTGTTGTAGCTCAAGTTATGAAGTTAGAAGAATTAAAGAATATTAAAGAAGCTTTGAAGCTTGATGAAAACTCAGTAGTATTGTTATTTTCTACAGAAGGTGATACTTACTTTGATGGTTATAGAGATATAGTTTGGAATGGATCATATCCAAATAAGTAATAACATATAAAAATATAAAATAAATATAAATATAAAATAAATATAAATATAAAATAAATATAAAATATAAAATAAATATAAAAAATAAGGAGATTTAAAAATGAACTTTAACGAATTTATGGAAAAATTAAAAAGCTTAAACTACGAAAATTTATACCAAGATGACTTCTTACTAACATGGGATAAATCTCAAGATGAATTAGAAGCAATATTCACAGTTGCTGATACATTAAGACATTTAAGAGAAAACAACATAAGCACAAAAATATTTGATTCGGGTTTAGGAATTTCTTTATTCAGAGATAACTCTACAAGAACAAGATTTTCATTTACTTCAGCTTGTAACTTGTTAGGTTTAGAAATCCAAGATTTAGATGAAGGAAAATCACAAATAGCTCACGGCGAAACTGTAAAAGAAACTTCAAACATGATTTCATTCATGGCTGATATTATTGGTATCCGTGATGACATGTATATAGGAAAAGGTCACACATACATGAAAAATGTTTCAGAATATGTACAAGAAGGATACAAAGACGGAGTATTAGAGCAAAGACCTACAATAGTTAACTTACAATGTGATATTGACCACCCAACTCAATCTATGTCAGATGCTCTTCATTTAATAAATGAATTTGGCGGAATTGAAAACTTAAAAGGCAAAAAAATAGCTATGACTTGGGCTTACTCACCATCATACGGCAAACCATTATCAGTTCCTCAAGGAATTATTGGTTTAATGACAAGATTAGGAATGGATGTTGTTTTAGCTCATCCTGAAGGATATGAAGTAATGCCTGAAGTTGAAGAAGTTGCAAGAAAAAATGCAGAATCTTCTGGCGGATCATTCACAAAAACAAATTCTATGGAAGAAGCTTTCAAAGATGCTGATATAGTTTATCCAAAAAGCTGGGCTCCTTTTGCTGCTATGGAAAAAAGAACTAATCTTTATGGCGAAGGCGATTTAGATGGAATAAAAGCATTAGAAAAAGAATTATTAGCACAAAATGCACAACACAAAGATTGGGCTTGTACAGAAGAAATGATGAGCTTAACTAAAGAAGGAAAAGCATTATACTTACACTGCTTACCAGCAGACATTACTGGTGTAAGCTGTGAAACAGGTGAAGTTGATGCAACAGTATTTGATAGATACAGAATTCCTTTATACAAAGAAGCAAGCTACAAACCATATATAATAGCAGCTATGATGTTCTTACAAAAAGTTAAAAACCCAGAAGAAACTCTTCAAAAATTAATGGACCAAAACAAAGCAAGATTAGTAAGATAATTAGTAATTTATATATAACTGGAGGAAGATTAAATGAGTTTAGATTTTAATAGAATTAAAGAAGCTGCACAAGGTTATGAAGCAAATATGACTAAATTCTTAAGAGATTTAGTTGCTATACCAGGTGAAAGTTGTGAAGAAAAAGGCGTTGTTGAACGTATAGCTCAAGAAATGAAAGAAGTTGGGTTTGACAAAGTTGAAATAGATAAACAAGGAAATGTTCTTGGATATATGGGAACAGGCGAGACTATAATAGGTTATGATGCTCATATAGATACAGTTGGTATTGGAAATATAGCAAACTGGGAATTTGACCCATATGAAGGATTCGAATCTGAAACTGAAATTGGTGGACGTGGTACTTCTGACCAATTAGGTGGAATAGTATCTTCTGTGTACGGAGCAAAAATCATGAAAGACTTAGGTCTTTTATCTGATGACCAAACTATATTAGTAGTTGGAACAGTTCAAGAGGAAGATTGTGATGGACTATGCTGGCAATATATAATCAATGAAGATAAAATAAGACCTGAATTTGTAGTATCTACAGAACCAACAGACAGTGGTATCTACAGAGGACAAAGAGGCCGTATGGAAATCCGTGTTGATGTTCAAGGAGTTTCATGCCACGGTTCAGCTCCAGAAAGAGGAGACAATGCTATATACAAAATGGCTGAAATTCTTACAAATGTTCGTGACCTTAACGAAAATGATGCTGCTGATGACAAAGAAATCAAAGGCTTAGTAAAAATGTTAGATGAAAAATTTAATCCACAACACAAAGAAGCTAATTTCTTAGGTCGTGGTACTGTAACTACTTCACAAATATTTTTTACTTCACCAAGCCGTTGTGCAGTAGCTGACTCATGCTCAATTTCATTAGACCGTCGTATGACAGCTGGTGAAACTTGGGAAAGCTGTTTAGATGAAATCCGTCAGTTACCAGCAGTAAAAAAATACAATGCAACTGTAAGCATGTATGATTATGACAGACCAAGCTATACAGGATTAGTATATCCAATTGAATGTTATTTCCCAACTTGGGTTATTCCAGAAGATCATGCTGTAACTAAAGCAATGGAAGAAGCATACACAAATCTTTATGGAAATTCAAGAAGTGGATCTGAACAAACTAATGAAATGAGAAAAGCTCGTCCTCTTACGGATAAATGGACATTCTCAACAAATGGTGTTTCTATAATGGGACGTAATGGAATTCCTGTAATAGGATTTGGACCTGGAGCTGAAGCTCAAGCTCATGCACCAAATGAAAAAACTTGGAAAGAAGATTTAGTTAAATGTGCTGCTGTATATGCTGCACTTCCAACAATATACAAAAACAAGTAAGTAGACATCCCAAATCTTCGATTTGGTGATGGTCACTTATCCTGAATGAAGTGAGGGATCTTTAGACATCCCAAATCTTGATTTGGTGATGGTCACTTATCCTGAAGGTCGTGAAGGATTTTAAAACATAAGTAATAGGATTCTTCGCTAACGCTCAGAATGACAATAGGGACGGGTAACCGTCCCAATTCTTAACAAAGGAAAGGCGATTAACATGAGTGAAACAATGAAAACATTATCTTTTGAAAAAATCATTGAAATATGCCTTCAAGATTACTATACAAAAGGAAGAATTTTTGATATAGATCAAAAAGACTTCTATAGAGATATAGATGATAATTTCAAAATGGATTTTTGTAATGAAAAATTAAGATATCCATTAGGACCAGCAGCTGGCCCTCATACGCAATTAAGCCAAAATATATTAACAGCATATCTAACAGGTTCAAGATTTTTCGAGCTTAAAACAGTTCAAATAATCGATGGAATAGAAATGCAAAAAATGATTGAAAGACCTTGTATTGATGCAAGAAATGAAGGATACAACGTTGAATGGTCAACTGAATTAACTGTTGATGTTGCAAGATGTGAATACACAAAAGCATCTGTTTTATTGCAAGTAATGGCAATTGAGCTAGGTTTGTCATTAGAAAAAGATTTTATGTTCAACATTAGTGTTGGATATAACTTAGAAGGAATACAATCAAAAAAGATATCAGATTTTATAGATAATTTAAAAGAAGCTAATAATACAGAAATATTTAAAGAATGTATAGAAATATTAAAAAGAAACATCAATAAATTTAGAAAATTCAAGCTTGAAGATATTAACAAAATTTCTTCAAACATTACAAATACAGTAACATTATCAACTATGCATGGTGCAAAAGCTGAAGAAATATATGACATAGCTGCTCACCTGATTGTTAATAAAAAAATAAATACTTTTGTTAAATGTAATCCAACTTTATTAGGCTATGAAAACGTACGAGAAATCCTTGATAATTTAGGATACAATGAAATAGTTTTAAGAAAAGATGATTTTGAACATGATTTAAAATTTGGAATGGCTAAAGAAATTATAACTAAATTAATTAATTTAGGTAAAGAAAATGGGGTTACGGTAGGTATTAAACTTACTAACACATTGCCTGTATATAATTCAAAAAATGTTTTACCTGGTGAAAGCATGTATATGTCAGGAAAACCTCTTTATCCTATAGCAATAGGGGTAGCTGCTAAATTTGCAGAAGAGTTTAATGGAGATATTCATATATCATTTTCAGGTGGTATAGATAAAAATAATTATATCAGTGTTCTTAAAACTGGCATAGCTCCTATTACTATATCAACACTTTTCTTGAAACCAAGAGGATATTTAAATACAGTAGGTATTCTTAAAGAACTTAAAAAAGAGAATTTCACTTATGATAAGTTAAATGTAGAAGCTTTAAATCAATTAGCTTTACAAGCTAAAACAGATGTAAATTATAAAAATAAAGAAGTAAGAAAATTACAAGAAGATAATCTTCCAACATTTGATTGTTTTGAAAAAAATTGTGGATTATGCGTTGATGTATGTCCTAACAGAGCAAATATAAGAGTATATGATGATAATTTTAAATCTGCATATCAAATATTACATATGGAAGATAGATGTAATGAGTGTGGAAATTGTCATACATTCTGTACAAGAGGGGGATTCCCTTACTTTAAAAAAGTTACGGTTTATCCTGATATAAATGAATTTAAAAGTTCAAAAAATGCTGGTGTTGTAAAAATCGAAGAAAATAAATTTCTTTTAAGAGATTTATCAAGCAAAGAATATGAATTTGAAGCGAATAAAGATAAGAGTCAAAATGAATTTGAAACTTTTGTAGAAACAGTTATAAAAGATTATCCTTATTTATTTTAAAATTAAATAAAAACTACAAACACAGGAGGCAGTGTGGTATAAAGAAATACCATGCTATAAGATAATTATGAAAAAGAAAATAGTTATAGCTTTAGGCGGAAATGCATTAGGCAGCACATTAGCAGAACAAATGGATGCTGTAAGATATACTGCTAAAGCAATTGCTGATTTAGTAGAAGCAAATTATGAAGTTGTTATTGCTCATGGAAATGGACCACAGGTAGGAATGATAAACAATGCATTTTCAGAATATGGCAAAGTAGATTCGAAATTCCCATTTATGCCTTTATCAATGTGTGTTGCTATGAGCCAGGCATATATCGGATATGATTTACAAAATGCATTACGTGAAGAACTTTTAAATAGAGGAATAAATAAATCTGTAACATCAATTATAACTCAAGTTGTTGTCGATGAAAAAGATACAGCATTTGATAGACCAACAAAACCAATAGGACCTTTCATGACAGAGCAAGAAGCAGAGGCAGGTCGTGCAAGAGGAATGATTATTATAGAAGATTCTGGTCGTGGATATAGAAGAGTAGTAGCATCTCCAAAACCACAGGATATAGTTGAAATTGAAACAATAAAAGCACTTCTTGAAGCTGGTGAAATAGTTATTGCTTGTGGTGGTGGTGGCATACCTGTTATTAGAGAAGGAAATCACTTAAGAGGTGTTGGAGCAGTTATAGATAAAGATTTTGCAAGTAGTTTATTAGCAGAAAAAATAGATGCTGACAGCTTTGTTGTTTTAACAGCTGTAGAAAAAGTAGCAATAAAATTCGGTACACCTGAACAAGAGTGGTTATCAGAATTAACTACAGAAACAGCTGAAAAATATATAGCTGATAAAGAATTTGCTGAAGGGTCTATGCTTCCAAAAGTTCAAGCAGCTCTTAAATTTGCTAGTTCTAAAAAAGGAAGTAGTGCATTAATTACATCATTAGAAAAAGCTGCTGATGGTTTAGCAGGAAAGACGGGAACAAGAATTAGTCTTAAATAATGAGGAGTGAAAAAATGATTATAGGCAATGGTATATTAATTACTAATAATTCATCTAATGCTTTTTTAGAAAATGGTGCAGTTCTTATTAAAGAGAATTTAATAGAAGACTTTGGAAGTTTTGAACATTTAAAAAATTCCTATCCTGATGAGGAAGTAATAGATGTAAAAGGAAAAGTAATAATGCCAGGTATGATATGTGCTCACAGTCATATATACAGTGCTTATGCAAGAGGAATGTCTGTTTCAAAACCTACTACAGATTTTTTTACAGTACTTGAAAATTTGTGGTGGAGTTTAGATAGAAAGCTAACTTTGGCAGATGTAAAACTCAATGCTTTCACAACTTATATAGAGTCAATTCAAAACGGTGTTACTACGTTAATAGATCATCATTCAGGTCCTAATTCAGTAGAAGGAAGTTTATTTACTATCGCTGAAGCTGCAAAAAAGTTAGGTGTTAGAACATCTCTTTGTTATGAAGTTTCAGACAGGGATGGAAAAGATATCACTAAAAAAGCTATACAGGAAAATATTAACTTTATAAAAGAATGTAGAAAAAATGATGATGATATAATAAAAGGACTTTTTGGCTTGCATGCATCTTTTACATTATGCAATGAAACAATGTATAAAGTTAAAGAAGCTATGGAAGGTATATGCAATGGATATCATGTTCATGTTGCAGAAGGAATTGAAGACGAGTATGATTCTTTAAGAAAATATGGTAAAAGAGTTGTGGAAAGACTTTTTGATTTTGGTATATTAGGTGAACAAACTATTGCAGTTCATGGTGTTCATGCAAATCAAAGTGAAATAGAAATATTAAAAGAAACTGACACGAGCGTAGTCCATAATCCGGCTTCAAACATGAATAATGCAGTTGGAGCACCTCCTGTTGTATCCATGTTAAATCAAGGATTAAGAGTTGGATTAGGAACAGATGCATATACAAATGACATGTTTGAATCTATGAAAGTTGCAAATATTTTACAAAACCATCAGTTGTGTACTCCTGGAGTTGGTTTTATGGCAACTAAGAAAATGCAGTTTGAAAATAATCCTAAAATTCTTAAAAAATATTATAATCATGATTTAGGTGTTATAGAAAAAAATGCATATGCTGATATAATAACATTGGATTACGATCCATTAACACCAATGAATAAAGATAACTGGTTTGGTCATGCACTTTTTGGATTTTCAGGAAGAATAGTGAATGATAATATTATAAATGGAAAATTTATAATGAAAAATAAAGAAATTCTAACAGTTGATGTAAAAGAAATCATGGCTCAATCAAGGGAAAGAACAAAAGAAATTTGGCCACTGATGTAATAAAAAATTATGATCTACAATCGAGATTTTAAATTTATAATCTTGATTGTAGTTTAATTGGTTTTCGGAGGAATAAATGATAAATAGTGATATAGCACCAAAATCTTCGCTTTTTGACTTAGATGGTAAACCAGAATTAAAGGTAGCAATGCCAATGTCCTTGCAACATTTTTTAGCTATGGTTGTCGGTAATGTATTACCAGCATTGGTATTAGCAAATGCAATAAATTTACCACAGGAGCAAAGTGTACAACTCGTGCAATCAGGTATGTTTATAGCTGCAATTGCAACATTTTTACAGTCATTTCCGATATTTAGAATTGGTGCAAAATTACCTATAATAATGGGAGTTAGCTTTGCATATATTCCAACAATTTTATCAGTAGGTGTGGAGTTTGGAATTGGATCCATACTTGGTTCGCAATTAATAGGCGGAATAGTTGCATTTATTGTCGGTATGTTTATTAAAAAAATTAGAAAGTTTTTTCCGCCATTAGTTTCAGGAACTGTAATATTTACAGTTGGACTTTCTTTGTATAATGTAGCATTAAATTATATGGCAGGCGGTTTTGCTGCTACAGACCCGAGATATGGCGAATTATTATATTGGGGAATTTCTTTTTTAACATTGATAATAGTTTTGATTTGTAATATGTTTGGAAAAGGAAATTTAAAACTTTGTGCGATTTTAGTTGGAATAATAGTAGGGTATGTTGTTAGTTTAAAAGCTGGTATCGTATCCTTTAATGCTATATATGAAGCTTCCTGGTTTACATTACCATCCATAATGCCATACAAACTTGAGTTTCCATTAGCAGCTGTTTTAGCTATGTCAGTATTATTTATAGTTAATTCAGTGCAAGCAGTTGGTGAAATATCAGGTACTACTGTTGGTGGTATGGATAGAGAAGCAACTGATGATGAAATATCAGGTGGAGTTAAAGTAAATGGAGTTGCAAGTATTTTAGGTTCATTTATAGGAGCACTTCCTACTTCAACTTATGGTCAAAATGTAGGAATTGTTGCAATGACTAAAGTTGTCAGTTTAAAAGTTATGAGAATAACAGCAATCATGATATTTGTAGCTGGTTTAGTTCCAAAATTTGCTGCTGTTATGACATCTATTCCTCAATGTGTTATTGGTGGAGCTACAATATCAGTATTTGCTCAAATTACAATGACTGGTATTAGATTAATAGTAAGAGATGAAATGTCTGTAAGACATACAACAATAGTAGGACTTGGAGTAGCATTAGGAATGGGTATAACCCAAATTCCAGAACAAGGTCTTCAATATTTCCCAGAATGGTTTACTATGGTTTTTGCAGATTCTCCAGTAGTTCTTGCTACAACAGTAGTATTTATATTAAATATAATTTTACCAAAGAAAACAATCGCTGAAGAACAAGCTGAAAGAGAAGCACTTGATAAAAAATAGTATAATTAGCTGTGTTTAACAAAAAATACATGTTATTTTAGTTAAACTATATATGTTTTATATATTATCAAGTAGGAGGATTAAATTATGGGTACTTTATTAATAAATGGTACGATTAATAACAATCAAAGAAGTTTTAAAGCTGATATTTTAATTGAAAATGGAGTAGTAAAAGAAATAGGAAATAATTTATCTAATAGTAATCATGAAATAATAGATGTTAAAGGAAAGTTGATTTTGCCAGGTGGTGTTGATGTTCACACACATATGGATTTAGATTTAGGTAAATATATTACAGCAGATGACTTTTATACAGGTACAGTGGCAGCAGCATATGGAGGTACAACAACAATAATTGACCATATAGCATTTGGTCCAAAGGGATGTTCGCTTCAACATCAAATTAATAAATATCATGAATTAGCTGATGGAAAATCTGTGGTTGATTATAGTTTTCATGGAGTATTTCAACATGTAAGCGATGCAACATTAAATGAGATGAAATTTTTAGTTGAAGATGGCATAATGAGTTATAAAATATATATGACTTATGACAATAAACTAAATGACGAAGAAATCTTAAAAGTGTTGATAAAAGCAAAAGAGTTAAATGCAGTTATTACAGTTCATGCAGAAAATGATGGTGCAATTAAATATTTAAGTAAATATTATGCTGAGTCAGGCAAAACTGATCCTATTTATCATGCCCTTTCAAGGCCTGATTCATCAGAAGCTGAAGCTATAAATAGAATGATTTACTTAAGCGAAATGGCAGGATATCCAAAACTTTATTTCGTTCATGTTTCTACTAAAAAAGGGCTTGATGAAATTATTTCTGCAAGAAAAAGAGGCGTAAAAAATATTTATTGTGAAACATGTACACAATATTTAACTTTGACAGAAGAAAGTTATAAAAAAGAAAATAATGAAGGTTTAAAATATATTATGGCTCCACCATTAAGAAAAACAGAAGATGTGGAAGCTTTGTGGAAGGCAATAGAAAATAATGATGTTGATGTAATTGCCACTGACCATTGTCCTTTTTACATAAAAGAAAAATTAAATGGAAAGCATGATTTTAGACTTGCACCAGGTGGTACACCTGGTGTAGAAGAAAGAATCGAAATAATTCTTACAGAAGGAATTAAAAGAGGAATTTCAATAAATATTCTTATAGATAAATTAGCTACTAAACCAGCTAAAATTTTTGGGTTATATCCTAAAAAAGGTACAATTCAAGTTGGAATGGATGCAGATTTAATTGTTGTAAATAATAAAAAAGAAACTATTAAATTTGAAAACAGGCATAACGCAAATGATTATTCTGTTTATGAAGGATTAGAAGTAAATTATGTAGTTGAAACTACTATACAAAGAGGAAATGTTATAGTTCATAATGATAAATTGCTTGCAAATAAAGGTGATGGAATTTTTCTTCGAAGAAATGCTAACAATTAATTAAATACTTTTAAAAAATGATGAAAATCTGAAAATAGAAAATTTCTTTTATGAAAGAGAGGATTTCAAATGTTTAAGGTAAATGTAAACAGCAAAGAGTATCAAGTAGGAACTGATAAAAATTTAATGGATTATTTAAGAGATGATCTGGGTATAACATCTGTTAAAAATGGATGTAAAGAAGGTGCATGTGGAACTTGTACTGTTATAATTGATGGTAAAACAACTCGTGCTTGTATTCAAAAGCTTTCAAAATTAGAAGGAAAGAAAATACAAACGATTGAAGGATTTACAGAGAGGGAAAGAGATGTTTTTTCATATGCTTTTGCAACAGCAGGTGCTGTTCAATGTGGATTTTGTATTCCAGGTATGTTTGTATGTGGAAAATGTTTAATTGATAATAATCCAAATCCTACAAGGGATGATGTAAAACAATCTATTAAAACAAATATATGTAGATGTACAGGATATACCAAAATAGAAGATGGTATACTAATAGCTGCAAAAATGTTGAGAGATAATACTGAAGTACCTGAAATTAAACAAGCAGGTAAAGTAGGAGAAAAAACATGCCGCGTTGATGCTGTTCCAAAAACATTAGGAACTGCAAAATATGCAGATGATTATAAATTTGAAGGAATGCTTTACGGTAAAAATGTTTTTAGCAAACATGCACGTGCAAAAGTGCTTTCAATAAATATTGAAAAAGCTCTTAGCTTACCAGGCGTTGTAGCAATATACACAGCTAAAGATATTCCTGGAAACAGATATGTTGGACATTTAGCTAAAGACTGGCCTGGTATGATTGATATAGGTGAAGAAACTAAATGCATTGGCGATACAATTGCAATGGTTGTTGCAGAGACTATGGAACAAGCAAATGAAGCTGTAAAAGCAGTAGAAGTAGAAATAGAAGTGCTAAAACCAGTTACAAGCCCACAAGAAGCTATGTTACCAGGAGCTCCACAAGTTCATGGAGAAGGTTTTATGCAATTTGGAAAATTTAGAATACCGGAAAATAATTTACTGGATCATGAAGAAGTAAAACGTGGTGATATTAATGCTGCGTTTAGAAAATCTAAATATATAGTTGAAGGTAATTTCCATGTTCCTCCAACTGAACATGCTTTTATGGAGCCAGAAACTGCTATTGGTTTGCCAGATGGTGATGGAATAAAAGTTATTACAGGCGGTCAAGGTATTTACGATGAGTATCATGAAATTAGTGAATATCTTGGAATATCAATGGATAAAGTTAGAATACAAAGCGCTGTAGTTGGAGGAGGCTTTGGCGGTAAAGAAGATATGAGTGTTCAGCATCAGGCTGCCCTTTGTGCTTATCTAACAAAAAAACCTGTTAAAGTAACATTCTCTCGTCAGGAAAGTATTAATTATCATCCTAAACGTCATGCAATGGATATTTATTGTAAAATTGGCTGTGATGAAAATGGTATAATTCAGGGTTTACAAGCAAGACTTACTTCTGATACTGGAGCATATGCATCATTAGGTGGACCTGTTCTTCAAAGAGCATGTACACATATTGGAGGTCCATATAACTATCAAAATGTTGATGTTGAAGGAAATGCATATTATACAAACAATCCTCCTGCTGGAGCATTTAGAGGTTTTGGTGTAACTCAGTCTGCTGCTGTAGTAGAATGTTTAATAAATGAATTAGCTGAAAAAGTTGGAGTTTCAGGTTGGGAATTCCGTTATAAAAATGCTATAAGATCTGGTCAAACACTTCCTAATGGACAGTTAGCAGATGAAGGCACTGGTATGGCTGAAACTTTAGAAGCTGTAAAAGAAGATTTTGAGAAATATGAAGCTGATCCAAATTATTTTGTAGGTATAGCATCTGCTATGAAAAATGCAGGTATTGGAGTTGGAATTCCTGATCCAGGTCGTTGTAATTTAAAAATAATTGATGGAAAAGTTCACGTAAGATCATCAGCAGGAGCTATTGGTCAAGGCATCCAAACAGTTTTATTACAAATAGTTTGTGAAACAACAGGTTTAACTCCTGAAAAAATAGTTATAGAGCATCCTGATACAAAATATACACCTGATTCTGGCACTACGACAGCATCTCGTCAAACTGTTTTTGCAGGAGAAGCTGCACGTCAATCAGCACTTCAATTAAAAACTGATTTAGACTTAGGCAAAACTTTAAGACAACTAAATGATAAAGAATATTTTGGTGAATTTGATTTTAAAACTGACCCAATAGGTTCTGATAAACCTAATCCAGTAAGTCATATTGCTTATGGATATGCAACTCAGCTATTTGTTTTAGACAAAGAAGGAAAAGTTGTTAAAGTTGTAGCTGCTCATGATGTAGGAAAAACAATAAATCCTCTTTCTATAACAGGACAAATTGAAGGTGGAGTAGCTATGGCATTAGGATACGGCTTAACAGAAGATTTCCCATTAAAAGATGGGGTTCCACAAGCTAAACTTGGAACTTTAGGTATTTTTAAAGCAAATCAAATGCCTCCTATAGATATTCATTTAATTGAAAAAAATGAATCTGAAGTTGCATATGGAGCTAAAGGAATTGGCGAAATTGTAGTTGTTATGGGTGCACCAGCTTGTCAAAATGCTTATTATAAAAAAGATGGAATATTCAGGTACAATTATCCATTAGAAAACACTTACTACCGTAAACTAAAACAAAGTAAATAGTATATAGGACCTTAAAAATTATATGCCTATATCATTAATTTTAAAAAAATGAGATATGGGCATTAATTTTATAATTAATTTGCTACAAACTAACTTCTTATATGAAGCAATAAATATATATTTTAAATTAATAAAATTGTTTGTAGGCAGTAAAAATGTAGTTTATTTGCGTTTAAAACTGCAAATTAATTGAAAAGAGGTGATGCATTTAATTTAAATCAAAAGGTATCAATAGTTGAAGATGCTTATTTTAATTTTATAAAAATTAGCATTTAAGTCATCTTTTTATAAACAGACGGTATATATCATATAAGGAATTATTATATTTTATTTTAGATAAGAAATGCTATTATAATATTGAAAAATTTGCTTGTTGATTTATTTCTGTCACACATATTTGAGGTCTCATTAGCCGTACACTTTATTATTGTTCAAAGCATATATGTGCAGTTTATAAAATTAATCTAAAAATAAAATGGAGGCAACAATAAAAATGAAAAAGGACACAACAATAAATGATTCATTATTCCACATAGATGGAAAACCAGGCTTAAAAGTAGCTATGCCTATGGCACTTCAGCATCTTTTAGCAATGATAATAGGTAATGTATTACCAGCTTTAGTTTTATCTAACACATTAAGCTTATCTCCATCTGAGAGAATACAGCTTGTTCAATCAAGTATGTTCATTGCAGCTATATCAACATTATTACAATTGTATCCAATATTAAAAGTTGGTGCAAAGCTCCCAGTTGTTATTGGAGTAAGTTTTGCATACATACCTACAATATTAGCAATAGGACTTGAATTTGGTATCAATGCAATTTTTGGCGCACAATTAGTAGGTGGTTTAGTAGCTTTTATAGTTGGAATTTACATTAAAAAAATTAGAAAACTGTTTCCACCTATGGTTGCAGGAACTGTTGTATTTACTATAGGACTTTCTCTTTATAGAGTAGCTGTAAATTATATGGCAGGTGGCTTTCAAGCTACTGACCCAAGATATGGCGGTTTAGAATATTGGGGAATTGCAGTTCTAACATTAGTAGTTGTTTTAGCTTGTAATATGTTTGGAAAAGGATATATAAAACTTGCAGCCATATTAATAGGTATCATTGTTGGTTATGGTGCAAGTTTAGCAGCAGGTATCATAGATTTTAGTTCAATTGGAACTGCAGCTTGGGTTACAATGCCTGCATTCATGCCTTATAAATTAGAGTTTCCGCCATCAGCAGTTGCTACAATGGCTGTTATGTATGTAGTAAATTCAGTCCAAGCAATAGGAGATTTATCGGGAACTACAGTTGGCGGTATGGATAGAGAAGCTACGGATGATGAAATATCAGGTGGTATTAAAGCTAATGGTATAGTAAGTGTATTAGGATCATTTATTGGTGCATTGCCAACTGCTACATATAGCCAAAATGTAGGTATTGTTGCAATGACTAAAGTTGTAAGCAGATATGTAATAAGATTAACTGCATTAATGATATTGGTTGCTGGGTTTATTCCTAAATTTGGAGCAGTAATGACATCTATACCACAAGCCGTAATTGGTGGAGCTACAATTTCAGTTTTTGCTCAAATTACAATGACAGGCATGAAACTAATTGTTCAAGATGAAATGTCAGTTAGAAATACTACTATTGTTGGTTTAGGAATTGCTTTAGGAATGGGTATTACTCAAATACCAGCAGCTGGACTTCAATATTTACCAGGATGGTTTAAAATGGTATTTGCAAGTTCACCAGTAGTTCTTGCTACAACAGTTGTATTCTTATTAAATGTTATACTTCCAAAGAAAACAATAGCTGAAGAAAAAGCTGAAAGAGAAGCTATTGAAAAAAAGAAATAAAAAGTGTAAAATATAAATAAAAATAAAATATGCTGTTAATAAACTCAGGTGATTATGAAAAGAAATTTAAATCATATATTTAGTATTAATAAAAATGATATTTTGTCCATTGTTGGTTCAGGTGGGAAAACTACATTAATGTTTTCGCTAGCTGAAGAATTAAAAATAAATTTTAATGTTTTAATTACTACAAGCACAAAAATTTATAAACCAACAAATGAAAAATATGATAATTTATACTCGGATGTAAACTGTTTTATTAACAGCAATTTTATTGAAAAAAACGGGATAACAATAGTTGCAAAATCAATAGACTTAAAAAATAATAAATTAATAGGTATTGATGATGAAGATTTAGAAAATATTAAAAACTATTTTGATGTAATAATTATAGAATCTGATGGTTCAAGAAATCTTCCTATTAAGGGTTGGAAAAAGCATGAGCCACCCGTTCTTAAAAAAACGAATAAAACAATTGGAATCATTCCAATACAAATATTAAATAAAAAAATAAATGAAAAAAATATATATGGTTTTGAAGAATTTATGAATATAGTTGGAAATACTGAGTACATAGATAATGAGGCTATAAAAAACCTTGTATTAAATAAAGAAGGTATATTTAAAAATTCAAAAGGTGAAAAATTTTTGTTTATTAATCAGGCAGATGATGATAAACTAATTAAAAAGTCATATGAGTTAGCAAAATATTTAAAGGAAAATATAAGTGTCTTAGAACTTGATTTTAAAATCTGTTATGGTTCTTTAACAAAAGGAGAATTATATGAATATTAGCGCAATTGTAATGGCATCTGGATTATCTAAAAGAATGAATAAAAGTAAACTTCATATGGAAATTAATAATAAAAAAATATATGAATTTATTTTACAAACTATAAAATTATGCCAGTGTTTTAATGAAGTTATTGTTGTTGCTAATGATATAGAAATTATTAAAAAATCAGAAAGTTTAGAGTTTAAAGCAGTTAAAAATGAAAAATCTTATTTAGGACAGAGTACCTCTATAAAATTAGGAATATTAAGTTCCAAGTATTCACAAGGTTACATGTTTTTTGTTGCAGACCAGCCATTTATTAATGAAAGTACCATAAAAGCATTAATAGATGAATTTAATAAAAATCCTGACAAAATCGTAATTCCTTGCTATAATGGAAAAAATGGTAATCCAGTAATATTTCCTTTTAATTTAAAAGAGGAATTATTAAGTTTAGAAGGCGATATAGGTGGTAAAGCTGTTATAAATAATCATATAAATAAAGTAATTAAAGTACATATTCAAACTGACTATGAAAATATTGACATAGATACAATGGAAGATTATGAAAAAGTATTAAAGATGAAGGTGATTTAATGAGAGGTGACATTGTAATAGTAAGAAGCGGTGGTGATATTGCATCAGGTGTTATTCAGAAGTTACATAGATCGGGTTTTAGAGTTTTAATTTTAGAAACAGAAAATCCAACTTCCATAAGAAGAACTGTTTGTTTTTCAGAAGCAGTTTTTAATGGTAAAATGGAAATAGAAGGTATTACTTCAGTTTTAGTAAAAAATGAAGAAGAAATAGTAAAAGGTTGGGAAAAAGATTTAGTTCCTTTAATTGTAGACCCAAATGGAAAATATATTGATATAATAAAGCCCATTGCTGTAGTAGATGCTATATTGGCTAAAAAAAATCTTGGGATGAATAAAAACCTTGCTCCAATAACTATTGGAATAGGGCCTGGATTTGAAGCAAACATAGATGTTCACATTGTCGTAGAAAGCAATAGGGGGCATAATTTAGGTAAATTAATATTCGAAGGTTCAGCAGAAAAAAACACAGGTATGCCTGGTAATGTAGCAGGGTTTACATTTGAAAGAGTTTTATATTCTCCGTGTGATGGTATTTTAACATCAAATCATGAAATAGGGGAAGTAGTTAAAAAAGGTGATATAGTAGCAGTTGTTAATGGAGAAAATATATATTCTAAAATAGATGGGTTGATTAGAGGATTAATAAGAAACGGTACATATGTAACAGAGGGTTTTAAAGTCGGAGATGTCGATCCAAGAATTGAACAAATTAAAAATTGTTATACAATTTCTGATAAAGCATGTTCAATAGGTGGTGCTGTGTTAGAAGCATTAATGATCGGGAAATTAAAATTATTATAATTATAATAATAATAAAGCTGCTTGTGGTATGTAATAAAAAATTTACTTTTATTACATACTTAATAAGCAGCTATTTTAATAATATAGGAAAGTTCTACTTGCCTATATTATTAAAAAATAAGAGGTGAAGGGAAGAATAAATCTATTGTTATATTAATATTTTTTTGTTACAATTCGTTTAGATAATTTACAGAATAGTAAAAGGAGTATTACTTGAAATGGCAAAAGTAATTTCAATATCAAATCAAAAGGGCGGAGTAGGTAAAACAACAACAACAGGTGCTGTTGCTGCAGGTTTTAAAAAGAAAGGTTTTAAAGTATTGTGTATTGATTTAGATCCACAATCAAACTTAAGTTTTAGTGCTGGAGCTGAAACTGAAGATTGCCCAACTGTATATGAAATATTAAAAGGGGAAGCTAAAACTTCTTTTTCAATACAAAAAACTATGTCTTTTGATATAATTTCATCAAATATATTATTAAGTGGAATAGAATTAGAATTTACACAAACTGGTAGAGAGTTTTTGCTTAAAGAAGCATTAAACTCAGTAAAAGATAAATATGATTATATTTTTATTGATACACCGCCTGCGCTAAGCATATTAACTGTAAATGCATTTACGGCGTCAGATTATATAATTATACCAATGCTTGCTGATATTTTTAGCTTGCAGGGAATTGCACAACTTTCTGAAACAATTGAAAGAGTAAAAAAGTATTGCAATCCAAACTTAAAAATTGAAGGAATTATACTTACTAAATATAACAAAAGAACCATACTTAGTAGAGAAATAAAAGGTACTGCTGAACTAATTGCACAAGAATTAAAGACAAGCATATTTAAGACCACTATTAGATCAAGTGTAGTTGTAATGGAATCTCAAACAAATCAACAAAATATTCACGAGTATTCACCTAAGAATGCAGCATCTTTAGACTATATGGATTTAGTTAAAGAGCTTATTGAGAGGGGTATTTAACATGGCTAAAACAAAGAAAACTTTTGATAAAGAGCTTATGTATAAAAAAATAATGCCTTCAACTTTAAAAAAAAATGCTGATCATTTAAATAATGAAGAAATAATTGATGATACATCAAATGATTTATCTTTGTCCGTTAATGGAATTGTAAATGATAATGTAAATTCAATATTTCAAAATAAGGAAATTCCTTTAAGCAAGAATATTAAAGATGATGCAATACTTTATAATTTAACTGAAAAACTTGTTTTAGAGAAGCTTGATGCAACTTTAAAAAAAATGAATTGCTGTAAATGTGATCGTTGCAAAGAAGATATTGTTGCACTGTCTTTAAATAGTCTTAAACCCATGTATGTTGTTGCTACAAAAGATGAAATAAAAAATAAAATAATTAATTCTGATGAATTAGGCATACAAGTAACCACAGCAGTTTTAAAAGCAGTACTTGCTGTTAGAAAAAAGCCAAGGCATTAAATTTAATTTATTTATTTTTAATAAAACCTAAATTTTTATTAAATTGTGCCGATTAAAATTATGAAATAATAATTTGAGGTGAATTATGAAAAATAATTTTAATATAAATGAGTTAAATATAGACGTTGAAGAAGACAC
Organism: Bacillota bacterium; assembly: GCA_029239575.1. Taxonomy (GTDB): domain Bacteria; phylum Bacillota; class Clostridia; order Tissierellales; family Sedimentibacteraceae; genus Sedimentibacter. Next base: position 486 of record JARBUP010000017.1, on the reverse strand, counting down.
TTTAAAAGATAAATATCTCACGTTTTTTATTTGTAATCAAATGTTTGGAATAGCTGTTAAAGATGTAGTTCAAATAGTTGGTATACAAGAAATAACATCTATTCCAGAATTTCCGGATTATGCAAAAGGAATAATTAATTTAAGAGGTGCTATTATTCCTATTATTGATGTTAGATTAAGATTACATAAAGAAGAAGTAGCTTACAACGATAAAACATGTATAATCGTAACTAAAATTCAAGATTCACTCATAGGTTATATAGTGGATGCAGTAAATGAAGTTACTAATATAGAAAAAGCTAATATATCCGAACCACCTAAAATGGGAACTACATACGTAAATAAATTTTTAATTGGTGTTGCTAAAATTAACGATAAAATTACACTATTGTTAGATACTCAAAAAATGTTGAGCGAAGAAGAACTCGAATTAGTTTCTAATATTTAATGATAAATTATAGGAGAGAATTATGGAAAATATTATGG
>JARBUP010000231.1 GCA_029239575.1 Bacillota bacterium | reverse complement strand
CTGTGCTGCTGCACCAAACAACAATAATCTTGGGTTAGAAAGAAGAGGTCCGAAATCTATCATTGCTCCAATTCCTATAAATAATAAAAGTGGCATCATCTCAGATGATTCTATGCCAGTTTCAAAAAGCCAATCAATTATACCATGTACTTCTCCAATACCAGGTAAAGTTTGATTTAAAACGCCTGATAACGGTATATTTACAAGTATTGCACCAAATCCCATTGGCAATAACAGAGAAGGCTCCAATTCTTTAGCTATTGCAAGATATATTAGTACTCCTCCAATAATCCACATTAATATTTGTTTCCAGGTAATTAACATAATTCCTTCGATTAAAAATTCCATAATTTCTCCTTGTCAAACATTTCTTTAATATTTATTTTCTTATTATGGTTGCATTTTATAGCAAATTACTTTTTCTATCAATGATATTGAGTTGACAAATTTAACGATTTTAAACTATATTTTATTAAAAATAAGTAAATAATTTTTCAAGGTCGCAAATGCTCTTATAATCTTTGAAATGCTTTGATTTATAACCATTTTAATAAAACATTTTATTTTATGAAATATTTTAAAATTTTTCTTGCAAATGCAACATATATTATTATGCTCAAATTTTATGTTTTTTATTCACAAAAGCTACTATTCCAACACTTTAAACAAATTTGGACTTATAATTTTTATATATTTTTTTTGCAACTTCTATGTCTTTTTGCTATATTGACTTGCAAAAAAATATTGGGAAAACACTAAAAAAACAATATTATTTTGCTTTTCAGGCATTTAATCTATTATTTCTACAATCTTATAACTAATCCATTGTCCTGTATCTTCTAATAATATCTTCAAATTTTTCTCTTTTATTAAAGTATTCTTTTCTTTTAGAAGTTCTATTGCGTTTTCTTTATTAAGTATAATATCTTTTTCTTTTAAATTTTTATCTTCTTTCCACATGGAAAATCTGCAAGCAGGCACATTATTATACCCTGAACAGTAAAAGCTTTTTTTATTTTCATAAACTTCTTTTCCACAACGTGGGCAAATACCTATTACTTCTTTTTTTGATTTTGAATTTGTATTAATAAAATTTACATTTTGTAATTTGCTTATTTTGCCTTCTTTTATTATTTCTGCTACATACTTTTTTATATTGTAAATAAATTCTTTTGAAGATGCTTCGCTTTTTGCTATTTTAGTGAGTTCACTTTCCCATTCACCTGTTAAGTCAGGTTTTTTTAATTTTTCATGGACTATATCAATAAGCTGTATACCATTTTCAGTTGGGACAAGATTTTTTTTATTTCTTTTTATATAACCTACTGAAATTAATTTTTCTATTATTCCAGCCCTTGTTGCAGGAGTTCCCAAGCCAATGGATTTCATTTCATCCCTAAGTTGTTCATCTTCTATTTGTTTTCCTGCTGTTTCCATAGCTGTTAAAAGAGTTGCTTCATTGTATTGTTTAGGTGCAGAAGTTTTGCGAGTTAAAACTTTTATTTCAGCAGGAGTTATTTTATCATCAACCTGTAAATTAGTAGTTATTTCTTTATCATCTTCTGTTTCTTCTTTTATTTTACCCAGTATGATATCTTCTGTTTCTTTCCACCCAGGAATAACCACTTTTTTTCCTCTTGCTTTAAATTTTTCATTTTCTATTTTTAATTCTATATCAGTCTGGTCATATTCCTGTTTTCTGTCAAGAACTGAAATAAATCTTGCCATAACTAATGTCAATATATTTTTTTCTCTTTCTGGCAAACGGATTGACTGTAAATTTCTGATAGTAGGAGTAACTATTATTGCATGGTGATCAGTTACTTTTTTATCATCAATTACTCTTTTATCAGCATTTATTTTTTGCTTTAACACTTTATCAACGCAGCTGCTTGAATTAGGGAATCCTGTTTTAATATTTAATAAAAGATCTGATAGTTTTCCTTTCATGTCCTTTGTTAAATATCTTGAATCCGTTCTTGGATATGTAGTTAGCTTATATTTTTCATATAAACTTTGAGCTGCTTCAAGAGTTTGTTCTGCAGAGTATCCATACCTTTTATTTCCATCCCTTTGAAGCTCTGTTAAATCATAAAGTAATGGTCTTTCCGTTGTTGCCCTTTTTGTTTGTAGTTTAGTAATAATACCTTCTTTATTCTCACATTTCTTTTTAATTTCTTCTGCTTCTTGTAATTCTTTTAATCTTGTCCCATTTTTATTAAACCATGTGGCAGAAAACATTTCACAATCTGCTTCAACTTCATAAAATGGTTCTGGGATAAAATTATCTATTTCCTTTTGCCTTTGTACTATTAAAGCTAATGTTGGTGTTTGAACTCTTCCTATAGTTAACATTTGATTATATTTTACTGTGAAAAGGCGAGTTGCATTTATTCCTACAAGCCAATCTGCCTCTGAACGTGCTTTAGCTGATAAATATAAATTGAAAAATTCTTTGTTATCCCTTAATTTCTCAAAACCTTCTATAATGGATTCATCAGTCATACTACTTATCCAAAGTCTTTTTACTGGTTTTTTGCATTCAGCATTTATATATACATAACCAAAAATAAGCTGTCCTTCACGTCCAGCATCCGTCGCACATATTATTTCATCTATTCTGTTATCATTCATTAAATGTTTTACTATTTCATATTGCTTCTGTGTTGAAGGATTTATTGAATATTTAAATTTTTGTGGAAATATGGGCAAGTCATTCATATTCCATCCTTTAAATTTTGTACTATAATCCTCCGGATATGCAAGCTGAATTAAATGGCCTACGCACCATGTAATTATATAATCCTTGCCTTCCATATATCCGTCTCTTGAACCTTTTATTTTCAGTACCCTCGCAATATCTTTTGCTACTGATGGTTTTTCCGTTACTATTAACTTCATGATTTCATTCCTTTGTTACAATTTCGCACCTTATTTTTTATCAGAATTATTATACCATAGAAGTTTATTTTTGTCCTTATATTATATTTTAATTGAAAATATACGTTTTAACATTTAAAAAAAACATACATATAATATTTAATAATAGTTTGCAGGAGGTAATTATGATTAAAGAAAAACATATTTTTGCAGGTAACAATTCAAGCAAAGGGTTTTTTAGTTATTTTGACCATATTATAAGTTTAGAAGACGCAGAACGGATTTATATTTTAAAAGGTGGTCCCGGTGTTGGTAAAAGCTCTTTTATGAAAAAGTTTGGAAAAGAAATGGCAGCTAAAGGATATGACTTAGAATACATACATTGCTCAAGTGATAATGACAGTTTGGATGGATTACTTATACCACAGTTAAAAATTTTATTTGTTGACGGAACTGCTCCACATATTGTAGATCCGAAAGTTCCCGGTGCAGTAGATGAAATAATTAATCTTGGTGTATATTTAAACAGCAAAGAACTTGAGAAACATAAAAATAAAATAATGCAAATCAATAAAACAATATCATGTCTTTATAATAGCGCCTTCAGATATTTATCTGCTGCAAGTTCCATTGATGAAGAAATCAATTCTATTTATGACAAAATTTCGGACGAAGATAAATTTAGACAAATTGTCGATGAAACAATAAATAAATTGTTTAGTTCTGTCCCAACAATTAAAAAACGTGGAAAAAATCGGAAAATTTTCACAGAAGCATATACTTCAAGCGGATATATCAATTATATAAATACATTAGTAAAAGATTTAAATGTTTACGCTATTGTTGGAGAAAACCATAATTATGTATCAAAACTACTTAAAATTGTTGCCGATGAATCAATGAAAAGGGGATATGACATACAGTGCAGCTATTATGCACTAAACCCTGAAAAAATTCAGCATATTATAATTTCAGAATTAAATATAGCTATTATATCTGCAGAAAATTGTATGGGCGTTAATTGCCAGGTAGCAGTTAATCTACACAATATAATGGATACGGATAAACTAAAATCATATATTTCAGAAATCGAAAACAATATGCATTTATATGATTTATTAATAAAAAATGCATTAAGAAAACTTTCTGATACTAAAAAGCATCATGATTTACTTGAAGTTTTTTATTTAAATAGTATGGATTTCATGGATTTCAGTGGAGTTGACTCTTGTTTTGAAAAATTATTATCAGAATATTAAAGTTCATGTTAGCGGAATCAACCTGAAATTATCAGGAGTTCATAAAAATTAATCAAGGGGGTTTTTATATGGTTTTAACGTCCATGCACTATTTTTACATTGTCATGGTAGTAGTAATTCTTGCAATTTTGCTTATGAAGCGAGATATTGTAGTTCCTTGTATCGTGGGTATTTTTGCTATGGGCCTTATTTTTTCTGGCAGTTTTATAACTGCAATCCAAACAATTTACAATGCTATGATTTTTGCTGGCAATGAGTTTTGGGGAATAATTGTAATTATTTCTCTTGTTGTAGCCATGTCAAAAGGCTTGCAAGAAATTGGAGCTGATGCTTTATTTATGTCGCCTATTAAAAAAATGATGATTAATCCAACTTTCGCATTTTTTGGAATAGGATTTACTATGATGATTATTTCGTGGCTAGTATGGCCTAGTCCTGCTGTTCCTCTTGTTGGAGCTGTGTTATTGCCTGCTGCTTTACTTGCTGGTCTTTCTCCTATGTGGGCTGCAGTTGCCATGAACTTATTTGGCCATGGTATCGCACTTTCAAGTGACTTTTTTATTCAAGGAGCTCCAGCCATATCTTCTAAAGGAGCAAATCTTGACCCATCAGCAGTAATATCTGCTTCTGTTCCACTTTGGTTAACCATGTCCATAGTTACTGTGGCAGTTGCATTTTTTATGATGAAAAGAGAATATAAAAATAATACCGTAGAATTAAGGATACTACAAGTTGTTGAAAATAAAGAGCTTAATAAAGAATATACTAAGAGCGCTAAATTCATAGCTGTAATTACACCTCTATCATTTTTAGCAGATATAGTTGCTATGTTGAAATATGATTTAAGAGGTGGAGATGCTACTGCTTTAGTAGGTGGTACTGCTTTAATAATAATGCTTTTAATAACTTTGACTAGCTTTAAATTTAATGTTGCACTTGATAAAGTCGTTGATTATTTAAAAGATGGATTTGGTTTTGGAATTAAAGTTTTTGCACCTGTTATCATTATTGCTGGATTCTTTTTCATGGGCAATGGTAGTGTCGCAACAAGTATATTAGGTGAAGGTGCACCAGCTATTTTAAATGACATAAGTTTATTTATATCAGAAAGGGTAGCTATGAATAAGTTTTCTGCAATATTAGCAGAATGCTCTGTAGCTATTATAACTGGTCTTGACGGTTCAGGATTCTCAGGATTGCCTATAGTTGGTTCACTTGCATATACATTTTCAAATATTGTTGATATAGATATAGCTGGATTGACTGCATTAGGTCAAATAATCACTGTTTGGTTTGATGGTGGCACTGTTATTCCATGGGCTGTTATACCAGTTGCAGCTATCTGTGATGTAAAGGCAGCTGACTTAGCAAGAAAGAATTTAATTCCAGTAATGTCAGGTATAGTAGCAACTGTCATAGTCGCTCTGATTATTCTATAAAAAACTTGGGAGGCCGCTTTTTTGCGACCTCCCTAATTTTATTTTAACATTTTTTTTAAATATTGACCTGTATATGATTTTTTTACTTTTGCTACTTCTTCTGGAGTTCCTGTTGCAACTATTGTTCCTCCACCATCTCCACCTTCAGGACCTAAATCTATGATGTAATCAGATGATTTTATTACATCAAGGTTATGCTCAATAACTATAACTGAATTACCTACTTCAACAAGTTTATTTAAAACATCTATTAATAAATGAACATCTGCTATATGAAGTCCTGTTGTAGGTTCATCAAGAACATAGAGAGTTTTACCTGTTCCTCTTTTTGAAAGCTCAAATGCTAATTTAATTCTCTGAGCTTCTCCTCCTGATAACTCTGTTGATGGTTGGCCTAATCTAACATATCCTAAACCAACATCTTGCATTGTTTTAATTTTATTATTTATTTTTGGTATATTTTCAAAAAACACTAATGCTTCGTCAATTGTCATATCTAAAACATCCGATATGCTTTTTCCTTTATATTTAACTTCGAGAGTTTCTCTGTTATATCTTTTACCTTTGCACACTTCACAAGGCACATAAACATCAGGAAGAAAATGCATTTCAATTTTTAATATACCATCACCACGGCATGCTTCACATCTTCCGCCTTTTACATTAAAACTAAATCTTCCTTTTTGATATCCTCTTTCCTTTGATTCAGTTGTTATAGCAAACAAATCACGAATATAATCAAAAACACCTGTATACGTTGCTGGATTTGACCTTGGCATTCTTCCAATTGGAGATTGATCTATTGTAATTATTTTATCTATATGTTCTAAACCAGTCATTTCTTTAAACTTTCCTGGTTTATTGCTGTTTTTAAAAAGTTTTTGATGAATGCCCTTACTAAGAATTTCATTAATTAATGAACTTTTTCCTGATCCTGAAACCCCAGTTACACTACAAAGTACACCTAATGGTATTTTTACATCAACATTCTTTAAATTATTTTCTGTTGCACCTATTATTTCAATATATTTATCACTTATTTCTTTTCTTTTTTCTGGTAATTCTATTTTTTTTCTTCCGCTTAAATATTGACCTGTTATTGAGTTTTCATTATTCTTAATATCTTCAAATGTACCAAAACCTACTATCTCACCGCCATTAACACCTGCACCCGGTCCAATATCCAATATATAATCAGCACTTTCCATAGTTTCTTCATCATGTTCTACAACAATTAATGTATTGCCTAAGTTTGTTAAATTTCTAAGTGCACTTATAAGTTTACTGTTATCTCTTTGGTGAAGTCCGATGCTTGGTTCATCTAAAACATATAAAACTCCCACTAAACTTGAACCTATTTGTGTAGCAAGTCTTATACGTTGTGATTCTCCACCGGACAAAGTTCCTGCACTTCTATCCAGAGTTAAATAACTTAACCCAACATCAAATAAAAACTGTATTCTTGAATTAATTTCTTTTATTATGGGTTCACCAATCATTTTATTTTTTTCACTTAATTGTAAATTGCCAAAAAAATCCAAAAGTTTTACAACTGAATATTGAGTAACTTCATTTATGTTTTTATTATTTATTTTAACTGCTAAACTTACAGGGTTAAGTTTTGCACCATGGCAGTCAGGACATGTTATATCGTTCATATACTGTCCTATCCAATCCTGCATTTCAGGTGACTTTGTTTCCATAAATCTTCTTTGAAGATTATTTACAACTCCTTCAAATTCCCTTGTATAAACTTTTTCTCCAGTAAATTTGCTAGTAAAATTCACAGTAACTTCTCTACCATTTGTTCCATATAAAATTTCATTTATAAATGATTCTGGAGCTTCATTTAATGGTTTTGATACATCAAAGTCATGATAATCTGCTATTGCTTTAAAAATTTGATAATAATATCCTTCTTCTTCAGCACCAAATGGAGCTATAGCTCTATCACCAATTGTTTTAGTCATATCAGGAATCACTAAATTAACATCTATTTCTTTTCTTAATCCTAATCCACTGCAAGTAGTGCACATTCCAAATGGATTGTTAAATGAAAACATTCTTGGTGATATTTCTCCAAATCCTATGCCACAATCAACGCAGGCAAAATTTGTGCTCAAAACATATTCTTCCTGCCCCATTACGTCAATTAAAACCATTCCATTAGTTAACCTTAAAGCTGTTTCGACTGAATCAACTAATCTTTTTTGAATACCTTCTTTTATTATAAGTCTATCTATTACAATTTCTATATTATGTTTTTTATTTTTATCAAGATTTATTTCATCATCTAAATCATACATTTCACCGTCAACTCTAATACGAACAAATCCATCTTTTTTAATGTCATTAATAAGTTTTTTGTGAGTTCCTTTTGCCCCTCTTGCCATTGGAGCAAGTATTTGTATCTTAGTTCTTTCTTCATATTGCAAAACTTTATCAGTTATTTGATCAACTGTTTGTGTTGTTATTGGTTTACCACACTGAGGGCAATGTGGAGTTCCAACTCTTGCAAATAAAAGTCTAAAATAATCATAGATTTCTGTTACTGTACCAACAGTTGACCTAGGATTTCGATTAGTTGTTTTTTGATCTATTGATATAGCTGGAGACAATCCTTCTATTAATTCCACGTCAGGTTTATCCATTTGTCCTAAAAACATTCGGGCATATGAAGATAAACTTTCAACATAACGCCTTTGACCTTCAGCATAAATTGTGTCAAATGCAAGAGATGTTTTACCAGAACCGCTTACTCCAGTAAAAACTATAAACTTATCTCTTGGAAGTTCAACGCTTACGTTTTTTAGATTGTGCTCCTTTGCTCCTTTAATTATAATTTTATCCATTTTAATATTACATTTCCTTTTTAAGTATTTTTATTTGATCTCTTAACTCAGCTGCCTTTTCAAAATCTAAGTTTTCTGCAGCTTCTCTCATATTTGTTTCTAATTCAATGATGTAAGATCCTATATCTTTAAATTTAGATTCTTTTGTTTTATATAATTCCGAATCCTCTGCCACTTTTGTGGCTTCAATAACATTTCTAACGCTTTTTATAATTGACTTTGGAGTAATATTATGCTTTTTATTATATTCATCCTGAATTATTCTTCTTCTGTTTGTTTCTTTTATTGCTCTTTCCATTGAACCTGTAATGCGGTCAGCATACATTATTACTTTACCTTCTGCATTTCTTGCGGCTCTTCCTACAGTTTGAATCAATGAAGTTTCTGAACGCAAGAATCCTTCTTTATCAGCATCAAGTATTGCAACAAGTGAAACTTCTGGTAAATCTAAACCTTCTCTTAAAAGGTTTATTCCAACTAAAACATCAAATTCTCCAAT
>JARBUP010000230.1 GCA_029239575.1 Bacillota bacterium | reverse complement strand
TTGAATTGTTCTCATTTGACCTGTACCACTACATGTTGTACAAGTTTTTTTGCTTGAACCTTTTTTAGCTCCTGAACCTTCGCATACGTGGCATTTTTCTACTCTATTTATTTTAATTTCTTTTTTAGTTCCAAATGCTGCTTCTTCAAATGTTATGTCCAATTTAATTTTCAAATCAGAACCTGCTTTAGGACCAGTTCTTTGAGCTCTTCCACCACCGCCAAAACCGCCTCCAAAGCCTGAACCACCACCAAAAAAGTCTCCGAATATATCTCCGAATATATCTCCAAAATCTCCATAGCTTGCTCCGCCGCCACCAAATCCTTGGTTTTGGTCAAATGCTGCATGGCCAAATTGGTCATATTTAGCTTTTTTTTCTGCGTCTGATAAAACTTCGTATGCTTCATTTACTTCTTTAAATTTTGCTTCTGCTTCTTTATTGTCTGGGTTTAAATCAGGGTGATATTGTTTTGCAAGTTTTCTGAATGCTGATTTAATTTCTTTTTCATCAGCAGATTTGCTCACTCCTAAAACCTCATAATAATCTCTTTTTGCCATTTAATCTCCTCACCGCTAACCTTGCAACAAACATAATATACAGAATATAATATGATTACTGACTTTTATAATATTAAAATTTATTATTGTTAGTTAAAACGAACGGAGCTAAATCCACATGATTTAGCTCGTTCTTTATATTTTATAATATTTTTCATTAAATTACAATATTTAAATTCTAAATTACTTATTTATTAAATATTATTTATCGTCATCCTTGATTTCTTCAAAATCTGCATCAACTATGTCATCTTTTGGACCAGTTGAGCCTGCTCCAGCTCCACCAAAATCTCCACCTTGGAAATCTTCTGGGTTACCTTGTGCTCCTGTTTGTGCATAAAGCTTTTGAGCAAGTTTGTTGAATTCTTCTGTTAATTTTTCAGTTTTTTCTTTCATTTGAGCTGAATCATTTGATTCAATAGCTTTTTTAAGATCATCAACTAATACTTGTGCTGATGCTTTTTCTTCTGCAGAAATTTTTCCTTCTAAGTCTTTTAATGCTTTTTCAGTTTGATATACTAAGCTGTCAGCATTGTTTTTAACTTCGATTTCTTCTTTTCTTTTCTTATCTTCTTCTGCATATTGCTCAGCTTCTTTAACTTTTCTTTCGATTTCAGCATCTGACATTTTAGTTGAAGATGTAATTGTAATTTTTTGTTCTTTTCCAGATCCTAAATCTTTTGCAGATACATTTACTATACCATTAGCATCTATATCAAATGATACTTCAATTTGAGGAATTCCTCTTGGTGCTGGAATGATACCTGATAATTGGAATCTTCCTAATGTAATATTGTCATTAGCCATTTGTCTTTCACCTTGTAATACATGGATGTCAACTGCAGGTTGGTTATCAGCTGCTGTTGAGAACACTTGGCTTTTTTTAGTAGGTATTCTTGTGTTTCTATCAATTAATTTAGTGAAAACTCCACCCATTGTTTCAATTCCTAATGAAAGTGGTGTAACGTCAACTAATAATATGTCGTTTCCGAATTCTCCTGTTAGAACTCCACCTTGAATTGCTGCTCCTAAAGCTACACATTCATCTGGGTTTATTCCTTTATCAGGGTCTTTTCCAGTTAATCTTTTTACTGATTCTTGAACAGCTGGTATTCTTGAAGAACCACCAACTAATAATACTTTATCTATTTGGTCTGCAGTTAATTTTGCATCTGACATAGCTTTTTTAACTGGTTCAACTGTTTTTTCTACTAAGAAGTGAGTTAATTCATTGAATTTTGCTCTTGTTAAGTCCATGTTTAAATGTTTTGGACCTTCTTGTGTAGCAGTGATAAATGGCAAGTTGATGTTTGAAGACATAGCGCTTGATAATTCTTTTTTAGCCATTTCAGCTGCTTCTTTTAATCTTTGAAGAGCCATTTTATCTTTTCTTAAATCAACACCATTTTCTTTTTGGAATTCTCCTGCTAAGTAATCTACTACTACTTGGTCAAAGTCATCTCCACCAAGACGGTTGTTTCCGCTTGTAGCTTTAACTTCAAATACACCTTCGCCTATTTCAAGTATTGAAACGTCAAATGTTCCTCCACCAAGGTCGAATACCATGATTGTTTGCATATGTGTTTCTTTATCTATACCATAAGCTAATGCTGCAGCTGTTGGTTCATTTATAATTCTTTTTACTTCTAATCCTGCAATTTTACCTGCATCTTTAGTAGCTGTTCTTTGAGCATCTGAGAAATATGCTGGTACAGTTATAACTGCTTCTGTAACAGTTTCTCCTAAGTAACTTTCAGCGTCCGCTTTTAATTTTTGTAATATGAATGCTGATATTTCTTGTGGTGAATATGATTGAGAATCAATTTTTACTTTATGGTCAGTTCCCATTTCTCTTTTTATTGATGATATTGTTTTGTCAGAGTTTGTAACTGCCTGTCTTTTAGCTGTTTCTCCAACTAATCTTTCGCCGTCTTTTGTGAATGCAACTATTGACGGAGTTGTTCTTTTACCTTCAATATTTGATATTACAACAGCTTCGCCGCCTTCCATAACGGCAACACATGAATTTGTAGTTCCTAAGTCAATTCCAATAACTTTACTCATTTTTTCCTCCATTTATTTGAAGACACGGGGACATTACCTGCCTACTCCTGCCTTCTAATTCTCTAATTAAATTTTTGCTTTATTATTTATTATTTTTTAAATTTTTATCTTTTAATTTTATAAATGCCCTATTACCTGTCATTCTGAGCGTTAGCGAAGAATCTTTATTATTTTTTAGCTATTTTAACCATGCTTGGTCTAATAACTCTTTCATTAAAAGTATAACCTTTTTGGAATACTTCAATAACTGTATTATCTTCAGCATCGCATTCAGAATCAAATGCTACACCATAATGTATATTTGCATCAAATGGCTTATTTAAAGCATCAATTTCTTTCAATCCTTTTTTATTAAGAATTCCCATAAATTGAGTGTATACCATTTGAACGCCTTCTTTTAAACTGCTTACATTAGCTTCTGCTGTTATTGCTCTTTCTAAATTATCTGCAACTTCTAAAAGATCTTTTACAACATCAGCAGCGGCATTACCATAAGCTGCAGTTTTTTCTTTTTCTGTTCTTGCTTTATAATTCAAGAAATCAGCCTGAAGCCTCACAAGTTTATTCTGCAAATTTTCTTCCTCTGCTTTCTTAGCTTCTTCTGCCTCTGATACATCTGATTCCTTTGATTCTTCTGATTTTTCAGTTTTTTCTTCTTCTAATACTTCAACTTCATCACTTTCTGCATATGCATTTGAATTCTTTGCATTAGCATCATTTAAATTTTCTTCCTCGAATTCTTTGAATTCCTTTTTACGCATTTCTTCACTCCTTATTGTTATCTTGTTCTGTAAAGTTTTGATCTATTATTTCATTCATTGCTTCAGACATGGATTTAACTGCAGAAATTACTTTTTGGTAATCCATACGAGTTGGTCCTATAACTCCAATTTTTCCAATAATTTTACCATTGAATTTATATGTCGCAGTAATTAAACTGCAATCACTTAATTCTTTGTATGAATTTTCATGCCCTATACTTACAGTCATGTCATTTTCATTTTCAGTTTGGAAAAGTTTAGCCACACTGTCTTTGTCTTCTACAAATGAAATAAATTCTCTTGCTTTATCGAGATCATTGTATTCCGGCAAATTAAGTATATTTGTAATACCATCTGAGTACACATTTAAATCTTCAAATTTTCCTAAGTTGGTAGATAAGAAATTTACTAATTCAAACAGCGAATCACCAGCATTTTCTCTAATATGGTACAATTCTTGTATTAAACTTTCCTTAAGCTGAGCATTTATATCTTCTAACATATATCCACTTAATTTTTTAGAAAGTGTTGCTGATATTCTATCTATTTGGTCAAACGGTATTGGTTTATTTAATTTCAACATAACTTGTTTAACAATATTATTTTGCATTACGATTACAAGCAAAATTTTATTTTCATCAACAGGTACAAGCTGAATTCTTTTGATAACAGCCTTTTTAAGCTGCGGTGCTACAATAAAAGACGTATACTTTGTAAATTGTGATAAGATACGTACTGAATTTCTTAAAATAGAATCCAATTCATTAGCTTCTTCATCCACTATTCTGATAATTTGTCTCATGTTTTTATCCTGTGCACCAAGTGCTTTAGTCCACAATTCATCAACATAATATCTATAAGCTTTATCAGTTGGTATTCTTCCTGATGAAGTATGAGGCTGAGTTAAAAAACCCATTTCTTCCAAATCAGACATTTCATTTCTGATGGTCGCGGGGCTAACACCAAGCTCATATTTTTTTGATATTGTCCTTGAGCCTACTGCTTCTGCATTATCAATATAACTTGCGATAATAGCTTTAAGTATTTTAACTTTTCTTTTATCCAAAGACATATATTATCACCTCATTGTTAGCACTCTCTTCGATTGAGTGCTAATCCTCATGGATATAATTTACTACTTTCATATTGCTTTGTCAATAGTAAAAATGAATTTTTTAATAAAATTTACATAGTTATTTTAGCCTATAATCACAAAGCTAAGTAAAAACCTCAAAAAAATTTTACAATAGTCAATACTCAACAATCAGTCCATTAATTGTATATTGTCATCCTGAGCAAAGCGAAGGATCTTATTATTTTATTATTTTTAGATTCTTCACTACCTCATAGATAAACAGTAAACTAAAATAATGTTTTGATTTTGTATTTATGCTTATGATGTTCAGTAATGGCAAATATATTGCTTTTAGGTATTAACCATAAATTTATTTATAATAAAATCAATCCACCATAAACTTTTCAAAAACATG
>JARBUP010000016.1 GCA_029239575.1 Bacillota bacterium | reverse complement strand
GGATAAATATTTTTCTGATATGCCGAGTTGTTTCATATCCTCTTCAGGTGTTGGTGAATCTTTTAATATTCCATAAAATATTGCTTGATAATTATTAACTTGATTCATCCATTTTGGAGCACTAACATAATAAAAAACTGAAAATAACATTATAATTATGGAGCCGGAAATAATTATGTATTTTGTTATTTTATGCTTTTTAATCAATAATAAGCATAAAGAAAATAAACTTATTAAAATTCCAATAGGAGTGTTGGCTACTTTTGCTCCAACAAACAAAATACCTGAAATAAAAAATATTAGACTATAATAAACATCATTTTTGTTTTCATTGCTTTTTATTAATGCTAAACATGAACCAACTGTAAGCATTAAAGATGCAATTATAGGAGCTTCTCCAAAAAATGAATTAAAATATATTATATATCCTATATCACACAAAATTATGAATGATAAAATAATAAAAATTGCTTTTAATAGTAATGATTTTATATTTATATTTTTCAAAAATAAATATAATCCATATGAATAAATAGATGTGTACAGCATTCCTAATATTTTAATATTAAATATTGAAACATCTTTATTTAAAATTAACTTAATGAAAAAATTAATTATCATGGATATTTTAATATATATAAATTGAGTAGAAAAATAATTATTATTGTTTTCTACTTCAGGGTTAATTATATATTTCAAAGAACCAATGATATCTTTATTATTCACATTATTTATTTTATAAAAATTATAAGAATTATAATATCTTTCAAGTCCTTCTGTTTCAAATCCCAAGGGCTGTATTACTCTATAATAATCAGTATTGTCTGCTAAACCTATGTAAGGATCTTTTAATAATAAAAATGCTATAAAAATAAAAATTAATAATAAGGCTGTTATGTTTAAATTCTTTTGTTTCATTTTCCCACCTAACTGTATGAAAAATATTTATATTAATTATAAATTATTATTATTATTATTATTATTATAATCATTGAGGGGTACAATATCCAGCATTAAATGTAAAAAACTTTACTTAATATTATATTTAAATCATTTCCGGGGAAATATATTAAATATCTTTACTAATAGTTATTATTTTCCTAATTTTATGTTTTAAATTAAATTATTTGGGTATTTATATAATATGGTTATTACACTAAAAGTACATACGTCGTTATACAGCGAAGAATTTCGAAATGGTTAAAATGTAAGATCCTTCGCTATGGCTCAGGATGACAAATCGTAGAGTTTTGAGCAGTATGACATGTCTTAGAATTTCGATGATGATGATTCATCAGGATGACGATACAAGATGAAGAAATTTAACTTATTGGGTTATAATCATAATATATAAATTAGATAGTGGGAAAAGGAGAAGCATATGTTAAATGAAAAAGTATCAGGTTTATTAAATGAACAAATAAACAAAGAATTCTATTCAGCATATCTATATTTAGATATATCGAATTATTATTATAATGAAGGGTTGGATGGCTTTGGTAATTGGTTTAGAGTTCAAGCTCAGGAAGAAAGAGACCATGCAATGTTGTTTTTACAATATATGCAAAATAATGGTGTAAAAATTACATTAAATCAAATTCAAGGACCGGATATTGAATATACAAGTCATAAACTTCCACTTGATGAAGCATTAAAACATGAACAGTATATTACAGCTTCAATTAATGATATTTATGAAGAAGCTTTAAAAATTAGAGATTATCGCACAACTCAATTTTTAGATTGGTTTGTTAAAGAACAAGGTGAAGAAGAAAAGAATTCAGAAGATTTAATTAAAAAGTATGAATTATTTGGAACAGATGCAAAAAGTTTATATATGTTAAATTCTGAGTTAGCAACAAGAGTTTACGCAGCACCATCACTTATTTTAGATTAATATTTCATATTATAAAATAACTTACTTGTCATTCTGAACGCAGTGAAGAATCTATTAACCATTGGTTAAGATCCTTCGCTAACGCTCAGGATGACAAAGTATATTATTTTTTTATTACATTAAATGTTCTATTTTAGAACCTATATTTGTTACTGTTTCAATTTCAACTTGAGTGGTATGTGATATATCTGAAAAACTGCCTAAAATGTAACAGTGCATATATGGCGGTAAATGAGACATTGGATTATATGGATTAACGCTAATTAAATAATCTCTAACCAAAGTAGGAAGATTACTGCTTTCAACCAATAAAAGTGGTGTGTGTTTTCCTAAATGAGCAAATAAAACACTTACTACTATGTGATACCACTTGTTTAATTCTCCAAATGTAAATCCCCATCCATTTCTTGTATTATGTTGCCATCCAAAATTTTCAAATGGACTTTGATATTTTGCAAAATTTATTGCAATTGAAATTGGGTCATATCCTTCAATCCTTACAACATTTCCTGTAACGCTATTTCTTATTTGATATTCTACAGATTCGCTAATTGTTAATGGAGAGCCTACGATATAAAAGTTTTTACCTTTATTTGATTGTAAGAAATTAAGGATAACTTGCGGTATGGAGTTTTGCTGAACTAAAATTATTGGAACATCAGCATGAGCTGCATAAAATGAAGCACATATTCCTTCTGAGTAATCCTGTCCTGATATAACCATTATAGTTTTTTTACCAATTTCAGAAACTGATGGTACAACATTAAATCTAAAGTCAACAGTTTCAGCACATGCAGTATATACATCTTCAGAGCTTGTAATTCTATAAGTTGATAATCCAGATGACATTAGCACATATTCTATGCCTTGTGAAATAGGGCCAACAATTAAAACTTGTGCAGGCACATTTTCACCAGTTGGAGCGAGTCTCAATATTTCATTTAAAATTATAGGTGGCATATAATTTCTTTCAGTAAAGAATATTGGGGCATTAATTGGAAAATGAACAACACTTGATGCAAAAACACCGTATTGCCAAGTGTCTGAAGGCACAATTATTACTGCTTTAGGATGCCAGCTTACATTTGGGCTGGGGTAAACTATATTTGTAATAGCAACATTATAATTGTACATATCATCAAAATTTACCCTTGTTGTGTTAGTAGTATCAGCAATAAGTGGGGCTGTTGGCATTTGTTGTTGCATGAATATATTATTATTTAAATTATTTCTAAACAAAAAATTCACCTACTTTCTCTAAATAATATATGTAAAAAATAACAATTTGACATTGTAAAATAATAATACGTATGCTTTTATATTATATATTTTGCATACGTATTACATATTTTAAATTTGATGTGTTTTTAATATTATTTTATATAATTCATGCTTTTTATGGCAGTAGTCAGTTCATGAATTGAACTTGTTAATTGGGATAACTTTGTTTCTATGCGTACTAACAAATAAGCAGTTACCGCTATAGGAAAACCCAGATTACCAATTAACTGTATGAATTCATTCATTTGTATCACCTCCATTAACACACATTAATTTTCTTAATTTACCTATTGCTGTATATCTAATTGAAGTAACAGTTCTATAAGGTATATTTAAATTATTTGAAATATCATTTATTCTAAGGTCATCTTCGTAATACATTTTTAATATTAATTGTTCTTTTTTACTTAATGAATTTAAGTTTAATAAAAGTTCATTTATTTCTTCTTTTTCAATAACCTCATGGGCTATATTATATTTTTTAATTAAGCTTAAGTTTTCTAACTCTGAATCTTGTATATCATTTAAATTTATAAAATTACTGTATTTATAGTTGTTTCTAAAATGATTTTTATAAAAGTAAAAAAGTTTTGTTTTTACATAACCAAGAAAATGAACATGTTGATTTTCATCATAATTATTTAAGCATTCAAGTATTACAATATAACCATCCTGCACTAAGTCCTCTACAATATTTTCTTTAAAGTTATGATATCTGTAAATATTTTTATATATTAAAGGATGCAAACTTTTTAACAAAATTTCCTGGGCTTTCTTGTCCCCATTTAATGATTTATGAATAATATAATTTATATCAGCTGAATTATTGACCAATTTAAAACCTCATTTATTTAATTTAACTTATATTTTAATTATAATAAAATTTAAATTAAAGTAAAAAAGGGAAATAAGGGCAACAAGAAGAGCAAACTTAATTTTAACGGGTATTAATATAAAATAATTTCGTTGAAATTTTAAAATAAATTTTAAGAAAAAGGTGTGAAAGATTTTGCAAGATCTTTTGAAAAATAACAAAGTGGACGCTTTGATCCCAGTTTATGTGGATGATATAGGAAATTGTACGGAGATAATAGTAAATGGTGAGTCTTATTTAAAAACTACAACAATTGATACTTGTATTAAAAATTTAGCGGATTATTATAATATAAGTTTATATCACAACCGCGTGAATTATGGCAAGGAGTTAGGAATTACAAACAAAGTTCCTATTGTAATAAGTGATGAATTAATTTATATCTATATAAATGTAAGAAAACCAAAATGCAGCCATGATTCTGCATATGGTTTTATAGATGTAAAATCAATTGATGAAATATATGAAAAAAACAAAAATGCAGTAATACACATGAAATCAGGTAGGATAATTGCAACAAGACAAAGTATTGCTTCATTAAAAAAAGCAATTTTATATGCAAGATTAACAAAAGAAATTTATAAAGAAAGACATTATAAAAAATAAAAAATTAATGACTGTCCTATTTTGGATAGTCATTAATTTTAAAAATATTTAAAATTCTTCATCACTAAATACTTCTATTTTATTTTCACGTAAAAGTTTAGTAGTCATGCCTTCACCTTTTATAAGGGTTTTGTTAAAGCTACCATTATATATAAAATGGCTTCCACAAGATGGACTTTTTTCTTTTAATATTGCTTTTTTTATATTATATTTTTTAGCTATTTTTAATACTTCATTAGCACCTAATAAAAAGTTTTCTGTTTTATTTTCATTATTAACATTTATAACTTTATTTTCTTTTATTTCACAGGGAAGTCTTGGTGTGCTCATTCCACCCATAACTTCAGGGCATACCATAATTGCTTTATTATCATCCACTAATTTTTTAATATTATCTTTTATAGAAGTTTTTCCATCATATCTGCAATATTCTCCACAAAGACATGCACTTACAATATATTCATATTCATTTTTTGGTGTCATTCTGTATCCTTTCTTAGTTAATTTTATTTTAAATGATTATTCATTACATTATTAATAATTTTGCATAAAACTATTTTATAATCATTATATTATTATTTTTGTAATTTTTAAATATACATTATGAAAGAAATTAACAAAAAACTACTTAAATTTTATTAAGTAATTTATAACATTAATTTAACTAATTAGATTTTTTTCTACAAACTTCACAAAAACAGAAGGTTTGTTCTTTAATTTGATAAGTTATCCACAGCTGTGGATAGAATTGTTAACAACTTTGAAAAAAATTGAAATATTAGCGTTAAATTTGTTTGAATTTTTTTATGAAAAAACTGTAAAAAATTTTATGTTGAAATTTCAACATATGAAATTATGGAGTTATTAACAAGTTGTCCACTACTGTGGACAAACCATGTTAATAAATTAAATATTATTAAATTATACGTACAGAATATTTATGAATTAAAATAAAAAATTATATTAACGACACGATTCGACATACATACAATTTTTTGTATTATATAATATATTTATTCCGGGATTCATTTTGGGGGAAATGAAATTATCAGTATGCTTAATATGGATTTAAAAGAAAAGCATGGAATGAACATAAAAGCAACATATTTTTTAAAGGGAATATTCGGGGGAATATTTGAGCGGAAAACAAAAGACGCAATCAGCAGTGATTACGTCTTTTGTTTTATTTTTAATTAATTATGGAGGGGATATATCCAATCTACTATCTTATATCATACTATCTTAAAAGATTATTAGATTATATATTTATTTATATTACAATTCTGGCTCAATTAAACCGTAATTGCGATCATTTCTTTTATAAACTACATTTACTTCTTCGGAATCAGCATTTAAGAATACGAAAAAGTTATGTTTTAATAAATCCATTTGTAAAATTGCTTCTTCAATACCCATTGGTTTAATTGCGAATTTCTTTGTTTTTACTACTTTAAATTCATCTTCATCTTCTTCTATATCCAATGGTTCAATATTTTCAAATCTAACTGAATCATTATTTTGGTGTTTAGATTCAAGTTTCGTTTTATATTTTCTAATTTGCCTTTCTAAGGCTTCTACTGCCTCATCTATTGAATTATACATGTCATCAGATTCTTCTTCAACACGTAATATTTTATTATTAAATGGAATAGTCACCTCGACTTTTTGAACTTTTAAAGCTTTATGATTTTCAATACTTAAAACTACTTTTGATTCTACATCTTGTTGAAAAAACTTATCCAATCTTTTGACTTTTTTAACTGTTGTCTCCCTTAATGCGTCTGTTAGTTGCATGTTCTTTCCAAATACATTTACTTTCATGCAATCAACTCCTTTCGAGTTAATAAATTATTGTTTTGATTTGATATAATTAAATAATACCCCAAAAAAGATGACGTAAACATCGAATTGCAAATTTTTTTTACAAATATTTACCTATCATATAAACTTTTTCCGTAAGAGTCTATTACGACTATAGCTGGAAAATCTTCAACATACAATTTTTGAACAGCTTCTGTTCCTAAATCTTCATAACAAATAATTTCTTTAGACTTTATAGATTTTGATATTAAAGCAGCAGCTCCACCTATGGCACCAAAGTATACTGCTTTATAAAGTTTCATTCCTTCAATTACTTCTTTAGATCTTAATCCTTTACCTATCATTCCCTTAAGTCCTTTTTTTAGCAAAGGTAAAGTGTAAGCATCCATCCTATAGCTTGTAGTTGGTCCAGCAGGTCCTATAACATAATTTGGTTTTGCAGGAGCAGGTCCAACATAGTAAATTGTTTCATTTTGGATATCGAAAGGTAAATCTTCACCATTAATTAAAAGTTCGCATAACCTTTTATGAGCTGCATCTCTGCCAGTATAAATATAGCCAGTTAAAAGTACGTTGTCACCAGCATGTAGTTTTTCTATAACCTCATCATTTAGAGGCAATGATAATTTAATTTCCATTATAAATAGTCCTTTCTCTTTATTTTAAAAAATAATAGAATCATGCCTATATGCATGGCAGCAAATATTTACTGCAACAGGCAAACCAGCTATATGAGTTGGAAAATATTCTATATGCACAGAAAGTGCAGTTGTATTTCCACCAAATCCTGCAGGTCCTATGTTTAATTTATTTATTTCATCAAGCATTTCCTTTTCAAGCTCTGCATATTTTTCTGATTTATTATGTTCTTTAATTTCTCTTGATAATGCTTTTTTAGCTAAATAAGCACATTTTTCAAATGTACCTCCAATTCCAACTCCTACAACTATAGGTGGGCATGGATTTGGACCAGCATTTTTTACAGTGTCTAATATGAAATTTTTAACTCCTTCAACACCATCGGAAGGTTTAAGCATTTTAATAGCGCTCATATTTTCACTTCCAAATCCCTTAGGAGCGACTGTAATTTTGATTTTGTCGCCTGAAACTATTTCTGTATGTATTATTGCAGGTGTATTGTCTTTTGTGTTTTTACGGTCAAATAAAGGGTCATCGACTACGGATTTACGAAGGTATCCCTCGTCATATGCCTGTCTTACACCTTCATTTACAGCATCATTTAAATTTTTGCCAGTTAAATTAACGTCTTGACCAATTTCAAGGAAAATAACAGCCATTCCTGTATCCTGGCACATAGGAATTTGTTCATTAAAAGCAATTTCATCATTTTTTATAATTTGTTGTAGAACTGATTTTGAAACTTGATTATTTTCATTTTCACAGCTTTCTTTTAAAATATTTAATGTTTTATCACCAATATTATAACTTGCATTTAACAAAAGCATCTTAATATTTTCAGTAATCAAATTTGTATCAACACTTCTCATAATTTTCTCCTTTTCAAAGATATAGGTGCGATTTAGGGACGGACCTTTCGCTGCTTAGGGACGGACCCTTTTCTGCGAAAGCTCCGTCCCTAAATCACCCGTCTACAAATCATCTAATATTTGATTAATTATAATACAATTTTATAAATAAAAAAAGATGTTTTATAATTTAAACATCTTTTTATGATTGCATTATTTTATTCTATTATTCTTTTATTCTACATTGTATGCTACTTGTGATTTCTTTTTTGATCTTATTTTCAAGTTTTGTGCATATTCATAAGTAGCTAAATATTTATCAACATAACTAACAATCCATGCTTCTTTTGATTTTGGTAAACCAAATGGAAACATATGTCCTTTTATTATGTTTTCTTCTTTTTCATTTAAGTCAAAGAATTGTTTTGCATTATCAAATGCTATGATTGGGTGCACTATAGCATGTTGAATGGAATCTGAAATAATTCTTAAACTAAAGCACTTTTTAAATTTATATAAGAAAAAGTCATGTAATAAGGCCCCTCTAATTGTAGAAACCCAATCTAAGTCATTTTTATATGCCATTTTGTATGCATGATATGCAACCATTAATGAATGTTCATATACGCTTTTGTCATGATGTTTTAAATGTCTCATTTGTTGATATTCGTCATGCTCAATTATTGGACGAGCAATTTCCATAAATCTATTATCGAAATAAACCATTGGTCCATCCTTTGCTTAATAATTTATTTTAGTTTATGTCATCCAATGTTAAATAAGTACCTTATTATAATATTACAGTCACATATCATTTGCAAGTTAAAATTGCATTAAAAAAAATTAATATAAATATAATGCTATGTGATAAAATTAGACAAAAAAATTGGTAAATAGTGTTTAGAGCATAAATTTAGGGGTATAAATTAACTATTCAAAGAGAAATTAAAAAAGCCGCATGGTTAGCGGCAAATTTATAACTAAATTTAAGTTATCTGTATTGTGTTCCTATGTAGTTTGCAGGATTTACTATTTCTCCATATCTTCTTACTTCAAAATGTAAATGTGGTCCTGTTGAAACTCCTGTGTTTCCAACTGCAGCAATAATTTCTCCTTGATATACTTTTTCTCCTGATGTTACATACAATTTGCTTGCATGTGCATACCTTGTAGTATATCCGCCACCATGGTCTATATCAACTGCATAACCATAGCTACCTGAATATCCTGCAAATGTAACTGTACCACCATCAGCAGCTTTTATT
Organism: Bacillota bacterium; assembly: GCA_029239575.1. GTDB lineage: Bacteria > Bacillota > Clostridia > Tissierellales > Sedimentibacteraceae > Sedimentibacter. The sequence goes on along the minus strand of JARBUP010000016.1, from coordinate 10,879 downwards.
GGTGTTCCTATTGGTGAAGTCATATCTTGACCTAAATGGAAACCGCCGCTTCTTGAGCCAAATCTTGATGATATGCTTGAGCCTGGTAAAGGATTAATAAAATATCCTGTACCTTTCTTAGGTGGTGGATCCTGTGTTCCTGTAACAATGATTTCAGTTTGAGGACTTTCAATTACTTGTTCATTCAAAACTACTTTTGCTATTTGTATGCCATTTTTTTCAGTTACTATAGCATCTATTTTAGATGTTCCGTAATTTCCTTCTTGTTTTACTGTTTTTTCATCATTGAACATATAAGATACATATTCATATTTTGTTTCAAATTCTATTTGTTCTTCTTGGGATATCTTTCTTTTAACTTCAACACTTGCTAATGGTTTTGGAACCATTAAATTTAATTCTTCTCCAATTTGAATCATTTCTGAATCAACTGAAGGATTTGCAGAAATCAATTCATCAAGGGACATATTGTGCTTTTCAGCTATAGTCCAATACGTATCGCCTTCTGCAACTGTGTATTTTTGTTTTTCATTTGTTCCTTCTATTATGTAATTTTCTAATTCTTCAGCTGTTTTTAATTCACTTTTATTAACTTTTACTTGATCAATTTCAATATTTTCTATTATTTTCACTTCAACTATCGACTTTGGATCATAATTACTTGCGTAATGTGCTTTTACATTTTCCACTATCTTTTTAGCTTCAGTCTCAGCTTCAACAGCTCCTATATCAGTTCCATTAATTTTAATTGAATAAGCTAATGTAGCATAATTTACATTTGATTTTAAAACATTATATAAATCATCATTTTCAGTTATTTCTCTGTCTTTAGCTTTTGACTTTATTGTTTCAAAGTCATTTTCAATAACTAAATCGAGTTTAGCACCTTCTTCTAAGTCTGCTTCAATTTGTTGAAGAGTAGATTGTAGTTTTGATGCATCTCTTATTTTGCATATTTCTTTTCCATCAGCTACTATTGTAAAGCTCTTTGTGGAAAATAAATTGTTTTGACCAGTTTGTGAATATTCTAATGCGAATGATCCAAATAAAACTGCTGCTGTTACTCCTAATATTGAAACTGCACCATGTAGGTGTTTTTTATATTTCATATCAATGTTAAATACTTTTCTGTCTTTTTCTTCAGGGAGTTGTTTGAAAATTTCATCATTTATTCTTTTTAGATTCAATTTTTCTATTAACGGATTAATTAGTTTTTTCATAGCATACTTCCTATTATTTTTTTTCTTTGAATATTTATTATAAATCAACGGTAAAAAATGTAATTTTCATTTGAAGTAAATAATGTTATAATAAATATTATGAGTTACCTAAAAAAATTAAGTCAACATATTTATTATAATATATATACTAAAATCTGTCAACCAATTACACGGAAAAATGTTTTCACAAAAACATAATAATTATATTACAATTATATTACAAATATGTTACACCTTGATTACAATATAATATTATAAAACAAATTTCTGGTGTAATTGGAACATATTATTGCCAAAAAGGAGCAAAGTATGAATTTTATTTTACAAGAAATGAAAATAGATTTGGGAGAAACCCCTATTGAAAATATATTTATTACTGACTATATGCCTACAGCTGATGGTACTTATGTAAAAGTATATCTATTAGGGTATAAATATGCAAAAGATAAACAGAATAAATTTAATAATGAAACTATTGCGAAAAATTTAAAAATACCTTTGTCAGATGTACTGGGAGCATGGTCATATTGGGAAAATGAAGGTGTAATTATAAAACATAAAAATAATGATGAATATGATGAATATAATTATTTAGTTGAGTTTATTAATTTAAAACAGCTTTATATAGATAAGGTATATAAATATATTGCAAATTCATCCGAAAAAGATAAATCAGATAAAAGTAACTATGTGCAACCTGATGAATTAATTTCTCTTAGTAGAAATGAAGAAAATATAAAAATGATGGAAGAAATTGAAAAAATGATAGGAATGCCACTTAAAATAAGAGAAAAGCAAAAAATTATTTCTTGGATTAACCAATATAAAATGAAACCAGAAATAATGACTCAAGCATTTAGCTATTGCATAAATAACAAAAAAGTTAGAAATTTTAAATATATTGAATCAGTTGTTGCTGCATGGTGTGATGAAGGAGTTTGCGATATAGATACAATGATGAGTTATTTAGAAAAAAGAAATGATCGTTTTAGTATTTATTCTCGCATTAGTAAAGCACTTGGTTTTAATAATAGGACATGGACTGAAGCTGAAATAAAAACTATTGATAAATGGATGGATGATTGGAACTTTACAATAGAAATGATTTTAAAATGTTTAGAAAATTCTACTAAAATATCAAATCCTAACTTAAATTATTTTGACAAAATATTAGAAGAATGGTATAAAAAAGGGTACAAAATTTTAGAAGACCTTCAAAAAGATAAAAAAGAAAAACCTGAAAGTCAAAAATCAGTTAAGTATAAAGTTAAAGAAGATACTAAACCCAAAAATAAATTTCATAATTTTGAACAGAAAATAAAGAATTATTCAGAAGAAGAATTAGAACAAATGGTTAGAAAAAGGTTCGAAAATAAATTAGATAATCTTGGCTTATCTATACCTGATAAGGGGGATAAATAAATGAACAGACAAATAATTGAAAATATTATGACTGGTTACAATAAGAAACGCCTTAAAGCAGAGCAAGACGCAGACTTAAGAAAAGATGAGCTTTATGACAGGGTACCAAATTTAGAGGAAATAGATAAACAAATAAAATTAAATAGCATTAAAATTTCTAAGATATTTTTGACTAAAAGTGCAAATCAAGAAGAAGAAATAAGCAAAATAAAACTTGAAATAGAAAGTTTAAAAAATAAAAAGAAAGGACTTTTTATTAAATATAAAATTCCTCAAAATTTTACTGAACCTGATTTTGAGTGTAAAATGTGTAGTGATACGGGCTACACACAGGATGGTAAAAGATGCAAGTGTTTCAACAAACAAATTACAAATCATTTATATCAAATGTCCAACATGGTACACATGTTGAAAAAAGAAAATTTTGATTCATTTGATATTAATGTTTTTAGTTCTGAACCATATAGCTCTGAAAAACTAACGCCAAAACAAAACATGTATAATATTCTTCAATCATGCGATGATTTTTGTTCTAATTTTGATAAAACTAATATGAATTTGCTTTTTTATGGTGGTACAGGCCTTGGAAAAACTTTTATGTGCAACTGCATAGCAAAATCATTAATAGATGAAGAAAGAGTTGTATTATACCAATCTGCATTTAATTTATTTGAAATATTAGAAAATCATAAATTTAATAGAGCAACTGAATCTGAAGAAAATAGAATGAATTACAACTTAATGTTTGAATCAGAGCTTTTAATAATTGATGATTTAGGAACTGAGTTTAATAATTCATTTACAAATGCAGAGCTATTTAATATAATAAACGAAAGATTAATTACGGAAAAGAAAACTATAATTTCAACTAATTTGTCATTAGAACAATTAGCTTCAACATATTCTGATAGGATTATGTCCAGAGTTTTCAATAATTTTGTTCCACTTAAGTTTTACGGAAAAGATTTAAGATGGGAAAGCAAATAATAATTAAGTAATGATAAATAATGTAGTAAAGGAAAATTCAAGTATGAAACACAATTTAATATTCGGCCACAGGTCGCCAGATACGGACAGTGCATGTGCAGCCATAGCTTTATCTGATTTAAAAAACAAATTAGGTGAAAAATCAAAGCCCTATGTTTTAGGAAAATTAAATAAAGAAACACAGTTTGTATTAAATTATTTTAATATGGAAACACCTGAAACACTTAAAAATGTCCAAATACAAATTAAAGATTTAAATTACGAAAAAGTAAAATCTATAAATGAAAAACAGTCTATTAACTATGCGTATTTTTATATGAATGAAAACAAATTAAACACACTTCCAATAGTGGATGAACATAATAATCTTTTGGGTTTAGTTACCATGAAAGATATCGCAATGAGTTTGATAAAAACGGACCAAAGACTTTTATGCACTACTTATGACAATATAGTTGAAACGCTGGATGGAAATAAATTATTGCAATTTGATGAAATAATTGATGGAGAAATCATAGTTGCTGCTTTTGAAGAAAAAACATTAAGGAAATCAGGTTCATTAAATAAAGAATCCATTGTCATAGTTGGAGACAGACATGATATAATAGGTTATGCTTTAGAAATAGGAGTAAAATTAATTATAGTTACTGGAAATTTACAAGTTTCTGATGAATTAATTCAATTAGCTAAAAAAAACAAGGTAAGTATTATAATAACTCCTCATAAAACATATTACACTGCAAAAAATATCGGTTTAGCCAAGCATGTTGACTGTATAATGAAATCAAAGGATTTAGTTTTATTTAGAGAATCCGACTATCTTGATGATTGCAAGGAAGATATACAAAGTTCAAAACATTCAAAATTCCCTGTAATTTCAAATGATAAAAAATATTTAGGTATTCTTAGTAGAAAAGATATTATCAGCCCTACAAGGAAAAAAGTTATTTTAGTTGACCACAATGAATATGGACAAAGTGCAGAAGGTATTGAACAAGCAGAAATACTTGAAGTTGTTGACCACCATAAAATAGGTGATATTAAAACAATTGTACCTATCAGTTTTAGAAATATTCCTGTAGGTAGTACTAATACAATAATATTTAGAATGTATAGAGAAAATGGTATACAAATAGATAAAAAAATTGCAGGTCTTATGCTATCCGGTATTATTTCGGACACTCTAATGTTGAAATCTCCGACAACAACTGGAATGGACAGAGAGGCTGTAAATGAACTTTTAAAAATAGCTGATGTAAATTTAAGTGATTATGCAATGGAAATGTTTAAGGCTGGGACTTCTCTTGAATCTAAAACTAAAGAAGAAGTATTTTATGAAGATTTTAAAAAATTCAACCTTGAATATAATGATGTAGGAATTTCACAAGTATTTACTTTAGATATTAATCAAATAATGGACAATAAAGAAGTATACATAAATCTCATCGATAGAATTACAGAAGAAAATAAATATTTTCTTGTAATTATGGCTGTTACTGATATAATAAATGAAGGTTCGTACATTTTTTATTCTTCTCTTAGAGAAAAACTTATTGAAAGCATATTTAACAAAGAGAATGTTTATCAAGGAGTTTATGTCGAAGATTGTGTATCAAGAAAAAAACAAATTGTTCCTGGTGTAGTACATGCTTTGAATAATATAAGATAAGTTAAATAATAATTATTACATAATTATTAATTATAAAAAAGAGTTTAAATAGCACAGAGGCCCGTCAATTAATTGGCGGGTCTTTTATAAGTTTAAATCTTAGTATATTCTATGAATTTTAAATTGTTCATTTATTAAAGTATTCAAAATTTGTTGTATGTGTTTTTCTCCATTTGTTTCAGCTGTTACCTCAAGTTGCACATTCATGAATCTATCCATTGCTTTAAATTGGTTATGCTCAAGTTTAATAACATTAGCTCCAGCATCAGCTAATATTTGAGAAACTTTTAAGAGTTGTCCAGGTTTATCTGGCAGATCAACAGAAAAACAAAATATACGTCCTCTTGATACAAGTCCTTTATTTATTAAAGATGAAATAGTTAATACATCTATGTTACCGCCACTTACTATACATGCAACATTTTTATTTTTAAAATTTAATTTTTTAAGAGCTGCCAAAGAAAGTACACCGGATGTTTCAGCTATTAATTTATGCTTTTCTACAAGCATTAAAAGTGCTTCAGTCATATCTTCTTCAGTTACTTCAATTATTCCATCAACATATTTATTTACTATTTCATATGTTAAATCACCTGCTCTTTTTACTGCAACACCTTCTGCTGTTGTGCTTATGCGTTCAAGTTCAACAACGCAGCCTTCATCCATACATGTTTTCATTGTAAGAGCACCTACAGGTTCAACACCAGTAATGCGAATGGATGGTTTAATAGCTTTTGCAATTAAAGCAACACCACTTATTAATCCGCCTCCTCCTACAGGAACAAGAATTTCATCTATATTTGGTAGGTCTTCAAGTATTTCAAGACCTAAGGTTCCTTGTCCACAAAGTACATCATAATCATCAAATGCATGTACAAAAGTATATCCTGTTTCTTTGGATAGACGCAACGCTTCTTTGTATGATTCGTCATAAACATTACCAGACAATACTACTTCAGCTCCATATGAACGTGTACCTTCTACTTTTATTAATGGAGTTACTGTCGGCATCACAATAATTGCTTTAACTCCAGCCTTTTGAGCGGACAAAGCTACACCTTGAGCATGGTTACCTGCAGAAGCAGTAATAACTCCTTTAGCTTTTTCTTCATCAGTTAGATTTGAAATTTTATTGAATGCTCCTCTTACCTTAAAAGATCCTGTAACCTGCAAATTTTCAGGTTTTATATATACATTATTTCCATATTCTTTGCTAAAAAAATCGCTATAAATTAAAGATGTTTTTTTAATAGTTCCTTCAAGTTTGTTTGCTGCATTTCTTATATTTTCTTCATGATTTAAATTTTCATAATCAGTAAATTTAGTTTTCATATATCCTCCGACTTTGGGTAAATTAATTTTTTGTAATAAAAAAGCGAGTATTCTCGAAAGGACGAGAAAACCCGCGGTACCACCTTAATTGTGTAAAACACCTCTTTATTCGTTTAATATAATTAAATAAATATAGGCATTTTAACGGTGCCAGACGCTTTATCTTACTTTTATATTCGGAAAAGTTCTCAGGAGTGATTCGTGTATATTAATGCTGCTATTTTACACCAAACAATAGCTCTCTATAAACATACTATAAACACATGTCTCCATCAGCGAAATTTATAATTTATTCAGATTGTATATCCAATTTTTTTATTTGTCAAGTAAATTTATGTAAAATAATTATCGAAAAATTTTATAAAATATGTATTGACACAAGGAAATGCTGTGTGTATAATAAAAACAAATGAATCAAAAGCTAAGACGGAGATAAAAATATCTATTATTAACTTCAGAGAGCCGATGCTTGGTGAAAATCGGTGTTAAAAGATATAATGATCACTCCAGAGCTTCCAAGCCGAAGGATGTTAGTAAGCAAGGACGTAATTCTGCGTTAAAAGAATAAAGTTCAAAAAAGATATCTTTTTTCGACTTGACTGAGGCGATATTTTCCATATCGCAAAATAGGGTGGTACCACGAAAGACCTTTCGTCCCTACATATATACATATATATGTAGAGACGAGGGGTTTTTTTTATAACTGCGAACCCTCAACTCGAAATAATTATTGTGATGACTAAATTATTTTAATGCTAACTCAAGTAAAAAATACTATTTATATATATCAGGAGGATAATAATATGTGCAGTACATTTAGTTTTAAAGTAACAAGCGGAGTAGATTCAGCAGCAAGAGTTTTAACAACTTTAAGAAGAAAACAGTTTGTTGTAAAAGAATTTTCTATGACAGAAATAGATTCAAATAATTCTCAACTAAAGATAACATTAGAAGATTCAGAAAAATTAAATATAGAAAATGCTGTTTTACAAATGCAAAAACTTGTAGATGTTTATGATGTAGAAGTAATGTAATGATTGTTTCTCGAAAATGTAAGTTTCTGCTACTTGTCATATGAGCTATAGCGAAGTATCTATAATTTCAACATTTTTAGAGTCCTTCGCTAACGCTCAGAATGACAAAGTATACGTAAAATTGAATAAGAAATAAAAAAAATAGTTTATTTATAAAAAAGTTTATTGACAAAACGAGTTTGTTTTTCTATAATAAGAAAAATATATTATTGAAAAAGCTTTGATGGAGAAAAAGATACAATTATAATTTTTAAGAGAGCCAACGTTGGTGGGAGTTGGTAAATGTATTTGTATGTATAACTCAACTCCTGAGCTCTCTTGCTGAAGAGTAATTTGTTTCTGAAGCAGAGCACGACTCGTGTTAAAAGTCAATGAGGCAGCGTAGCTGCGAATTAGGGTGGTACCACGGAAAAAACTTCTGTCCCTATATATAAACTGTTTATATATAGAGATAGAAGTTTTTTTATTTATATAGAAAAATTATCATTTTTAGAGACGGTTCCTTTTTAGGAAGGCCTATCTTTTTTATAGTTAATTATAGTTCATCAAATAAATATATTAATTTGTATAACTACTAATAAATAAAAATTAATTTAAATAATCTTAGGAGGAAACAAAAATGGGTCAAATGTATTATGATAAGGATGCAGATTTAAAAGTATTAGAAGGTAAAAAAGTTGCAATTATAGGTTACGGAAGTCAAGGACATGCTCATGCTCGTAATTTACAAGAAAGCGGAGTAGAAGTTATAGTAGGTTTACAAGAAGGAAGCAAATCAAAAGCAAAAGCAGAATCACACGGATTAACTGTTAAAACTGTTGCTGAAGCAGCTAAAGAAGCTGATATAATAATGATATTAGCTCCAGACACAACTCAAAAGAAAATTTATGATGAAGAAATAGCTCCAAACTTAGTAGAAGGAAATGCTATAGCATTTGCACACGGATTCAATATTCAATTTAAACAAATAATGCCTCCAGCAAATATAGATGTATTCATGGTTGCTCCAAAAGGACCTGGACATTTAGTAAGAAGACAATATGAAGAAGGAAAAGGCGTACCGGACGTATTTGCAATTTACCAAGATTACACAGGAAAGTGTAGAGACATAGCATTTGCATATGCAAAAGGAATAGGTGGAACAAGAGCAGGTATTATCGAAACTACATTTAAAGAAGAAACTGAAACAGATTTATTCGGAGAACAAGCTGTACTTTGCGGTGGTGTTACAGAATTAATCAAAGCTGGTTTCGATACATTATGTGAAGCTGGATACCAACCAGAAATAGCTTATTTCGAATGCTTACATGAAATGAAATTAATTGTTGACTTAATATTCGAAGGCGGATTTGAAAACATGAGATATTCTGTATCACATACTGCTGAATACGGAGATTACATGGTTGGCAAAAGAATAATAAATGAAGAAACAAGAAAAGAAATGAAAAAAGTTTTAACTGAAATTCAAGACGGAACATTTGCTACAAACTGGATTTCTGAAAACCAAGCTGGAATGCCACAATATTATGCAATAAAAGAAAATGAATTAAGACACCCAATCATCGAAACTGGTAAAACATTAAGAGGAATGATGTCTTGGATAGCAAAACCTGCTGAAGGTCAAGAATAGTAAGAAATAAGGACGCAAATATGCGTCCTTAAATATAAAATTATTAAATATAACATAGAAAAGGTGAAAATATGAAACTGTCAGGTTCACAAATAATTTTAAAAGTTTTAAAGGAAAATAAAATAGATACATTATTTGGTTATCCTGGTGGAGCAGTAATACCCTTCTTTGACGCTATATATGATGAGCTTGATTATTTTAAAGTATATAGGCCGGCTCATGAACAAAATGGTGTTCATGCTGCAGACGGATATGCAAGAAGCACTGGAAAATTAGGTGTATTTATTGCAACATCAGGACCTGGTGCAACAAATACAGTAACTGGAATTGCAAATGCTTATATGGATTCTGTACCTTTATTGGTAATTTCGGGTCAAGTTGCAAATTCTTTAATTGGAAGAGATTCTTTCCAAGAAGTTGACATAACTGGCGCAACTCTATCTATAACAAAGCATAATTATTTAGTTAGAAAAGTAGAAGATTTGGAATCTGTTATAAGAGAAGCTGTTAAAGTAGCTTTACAAGGAAGACCTGGTCCTGTTTTAGTTGATGTTCCTAAAGATGTTTTTATGCATCAAACAGAATTCAAAGGCCAAAACAGAGTTGATGAAAATGAAGTTGTTGTGCCTCAAGAAAATAATTTAAGAAAAGCTGCACAATTAATTAATGAAGCAAAACGACCTGTAATATATGCAGGTGGTGGAGTAAGAATTTCTAAAAATGATGATCTTTTACTTCAATTTGCAGAAAAAGCAGGAATACCAGTATGTAATAGCTTTATGGGTCTTGGAACAATACCAAGAAGAAATCCACTTTCACTTGGATTTGTAGGTATGCATGGTTCTAAAGAAACAAATATGGCAGTTACTAATTGTGATTTATTAATAGCAATAGGGGCGAGATTCAGTGACAGAGTAATTGGAAGTCCTGATAAATTCGCACCAAATGCTAAAATAATACACATAGATATAGATTTAACTGAAGTGGACAAAAACACAAATAATTGCATACCTTTAATAGGAGATATGGAAAGTATTTTAAATTATCTTTTACAAAACTCTGAATCAACGGATAGAAGCCAATGGCTTAATGAAATTAAATCTGAAAAAGTAGATTATGATATTGAAGGGCAATTTATTCCTGAAAATATTTTAAATACGATAAACAAAATGTATAATCAAAATACAATTGTAGTAACTGATGTTGGTCAACATCAAATGTGGACTGGACAATATTGGATGTTTAATAAATCCAATGAATTTATTACTTCAGGTGGTCTTGGAACAATGGGCTTTGGATTTGGAGCAGCTACAGGAGCTCAAGTTGGAAACCCAAATAAAAAGACTGTATTTATAACAGGTGATGGAAGTTTTAGAATGTCATGTCAAGAGTTGGTTACAATAGCTAAATATAAGCTACCTATAAAAATAGTAATGCTTAATAACAACACTTTGGGTATGGTTAGACAATGGCAGAGAATGTTCTCTAAAGCGAGATATTCAGAAACAGACAATTATGATGATGTAAATTATGAAAAGCTTGTTGATGCATATGGCATAAAAGGTTTTAAGGTTGAATCTATATG
>JARBUP010000229.1 GCA_029239575.1 Bacillota bacterium | reverse complement strand
CCAAACGAAAGAAGTTCTCATGAAAGATATAATGTACCTTTTGGGTTAGCAATTATGGCCAGTGACGCTGTTTCATCTGTTTCCTATGCTGCTGAAGAGATACTTATTGTATTGATTGGTGTAATAGGCCTAACATCCTATAAATGGCTTGGTTGGATTTCATTAATGATTATAGCATTACTGATTATTCTAACTGTTTCCTACATTCAAATAATACGTGCATACCCTCAGGGTGGCGGGGCATACATGGTTGCCAAGAAAAATATTAATGTGAAATCAGGATTGGTGGCAGCCTCCGCATTATTGATCGATTATATATTAACCGTTGCGGTAAGTGCCAGTGCCGGTGTTGCAGCAATTATATCTGCATTTCCTGCTCTAGGTGAACAAAAGATTACCTTAGCAGTCAGTATTATAATAATACTGACAATCTTAAACCTAAGGGGGGTTAGTGAATCAGCAAAGATATTTAGTGTACCTGCTTATCTTTTTATAGTGAGTATGATCTTTATGATAATTTACGGACTTATAAAGTACTCTTTATATGGTGCACCTGAGCCTATGGTGCATGAGCAGATAAAAGCTACAGGAGAACTAAGCCTTTTCCTTATTTTAAAGGCATTTTCCTCAGGGTGTTCTGCATTGACAGGCCTTGAAGCAGTTAGCAATTCTGTACCAAACTTTAAGGAACCAGCTCAGAAGAATGCAAAAACCGTTATGGTACTTTTAGGTTGTTTAATACTGTTTATATTTGGCGGAACATCAATACTTGCAAGGTTTTATCAAACTGTTCCAGTTGGATACCCTACTGTAATTGCACAAATAGCTTACGGTGTTTTTGGTTATGGTTTTATGTTTTACGTAATTCAATTTACAACTGCAATGATACTTATTATGGCATGCAATACAGCTTTTACAGGTTTCCCAATGCTTATGCATTCTGTTGGTAAAGATGGATTTGTACCAAGACAATTTACTGTAAGAGGCAAAAGGTTAGGTTTCTCAAACGGAATTGTGGCTTTAGCTTTCGTAGCCTGCATACTAGTTATTATATTTAATGCAGAAACTCATGCTCTATTACCCCTATATGCAGTAGGTGTGTTTCTTTCATTTACGTTAGCTCAAACAGGTATGGTGAAACACTGGATTAAAGCTAAAGATAGAGGCTGGATAAAGCGGGCTGTTATAAATGGCTTCGGTGCTTTTATAACCGCTGTCACAACTTTAATTATTGCCTATGAAAAGTTTCAACATGGAGCCTGGATGGTTATCATAGTAATCCCATTCCTTGTTCTGGGCATGCTATCAGTAAAAAAACATTATAACAGCGTTGCTGCTCAATTAAGAGTTGAAACTGAAGATTTAAGAGAGCTTAATTTTAATAAAAATATCGCTCATATTATTGTGGTTCCTATTGCAAGTTTAAATAGAGCTACACTATCTGCATTGCAGTATGCAAGAAGTCTATCTCTAGATGTTATAGCGCTTAATGTTTCTACAGATAATGAAGCCATTGATAAACTAAAAAGTAGATGGGATAAGCTTAATACAGATATATTACTTGTAGCAAAGTATTCTACCTATAGAACAGTAATTACACCACTCTTGCATTATATTAACATCATAGCTGATGCTACGGCAGAAAATGAAAAAATAACAGTTATGCTGCCTCAGTTTATAACCCATGAAGGTTTGGGAGAAATATTGCACAATCACACTGGCTTTATATTAAGAGAAAGTCTGTTAAGAAGTAAGAATGTTGTAGTATCAACCTATCCATATCATTTAGAAGATATTGATGCAGAAATTTAATGATTATTTATTATGATTTTTAAACGAAAAATCATATTAATACTAATATACACTTATATTATAAACCACCTAAATGAAGAAGGTTGAAATAGTCTGTAACAAAGGATTATAAGTTTAATGCCTTTTTTAATGATGAAATAATACCTTCTTCATCATTCCCACAGTTTGAAAATCCTACTGTTATACTAGGTTTTGTTTTCCCGTGAAAATCACTGCCGCAAGTTACGAGCAATTTATGCTTAAAGGCAAAATCTTTATAAAATGATACTTGGCTTTCATTATGGTAACTACTATAAACCTCTATACCTCTTATACCAACATCACAAACAGTTTCTAGTAAAGCACTATTTTCTTTTATATTGATTCCTGGATGTGCCAAAACAGGTATTCCCCCATTTTCTTCTATAACTTTAACAGCTTCTTGTAAACTTATAAAGTTTACTTCAGCATAGGCTGGCTTGCCCTGTGAGCAATAATCCCAATAAAAGTTAACATACGGATTATCGCTTCTAGAACCATTTTCATAATAGGGCTTAAGCATCGGATTTATCTTATCCTTATCAAATTGCATAGCAGCTTCAGCAATCATTTCACCAGTAACTATACCATTTCTAGACAAAGTCTCAATAAATTCATTGGAATAATCTATTCCTAATTTACGAATTAACTTCATACGTTTTTGGGAAGCAGTTTGCTCTTGTAGAATTATATTTTCTTGGATTTCATTAAATATTGTGCTGTGGTACTCAATTCCATAGCCTAACAGATGTAGGTTAAGGCTATCAATAGTACAATCCAATTCTACTGCTGGAATTATTTCAATATCTTTATCCTTGCAATACAGCATTGCTTCATCTATTGCTTTTACACAATTATGGTCTGCAATGGAAAAATACTTTATTTTTCTATCTAAACATAGATCAACTATTGTTTTGGGATCAAACTCTCCATCATCACTGTAAGAAGAATGCATATGCAAATCTATATAACTCATCTTTATCCATCCTTTTTGTTTTCTTTTTTTATAGGGTATTCCTGAATTCTTATTACTTGTAAGTTCTCTTAATTTACTATGTAATATTATCATTATTTACCACACTTTGGAACAAGTTTTCTATAATATATAAATCTTACTGTGAATTAATCCAAGGAAAAAAGCACCCTAGTGAGTGCTTATTTAACTGCTTTAATAATCCAGTCTCGGAATCAATTAGAAGTTTTTTGCTCCAGATTTAAGCAGATGATCCATGATAACTACAAGTAAGTAACAGGAAAACACATCTACTGAAGTTATAAATAAGAACCATCCTGGGCGAATAGTTATTACACCTACTTTTGTCAAAATAAATTGTGTTATAAACAAACCTGTGAATACTATCCACTTCGCTATCCAGCTTAGTTTTAACCAATAAACAATAATCATAATATTTATCACTATGAATAATGGAATATGAACTAATAACAGATTATCCTTAAATACATCAGGAAACACATTATAGTGTATTATTCGATGCTTGCCATATATAAAAGATCCACGTACTAACCCATAACTTGATAGAACAGCAAAATAAAGTGTTAAATAGTAACTCCAAAACCTAGGTGAATTAAGTATTTTATGATACCACTTTTTAATCAGAAAAACTAATACTATAAGGCCTAGGAAAGTAACCCAGGCTTTATACCAATGATGCTTAAAGACTCCCAGTTTCACAAATAGAAGTTCAATTAAATAGTAAATTGCAGCAGTGATAAAATTCCATATTGCACTTAGCTTATACACAGCCAATAATACCAGGGTAGTACAGACTGAAGCTTGTGAAAAATGATTACCCATAACAGTATCTAGAAATGCATTCTTAGAAATCTTTGGATAGTAGCTGTAGGCGCCGCCATAAACACTAAGGAGTACAGATTCCACACTGTAAACAAAACCTAAAACTGTAAAAGTAAAAGCTATATTAAATTTTCTATAATCACGCTTCCTTATTATTTGTATTACAGCGATAACACTTGTAATGCCTAATAAAATATACCATATGGTATTAGTCCAAAATGTTGAATTCATAACTACTCCTTTGCCATAAATTTTATAATAATAAATTATTATAATTATCAAAATGACAATAGCAGATTTTTAATAATTTTAAATGTCTTAATTCTATAAAATATATCGGTATTATTTACTTATCTGGATTGTATTATACTGAAAACATAACTCCCAAATTGTGAATAAGATAGGAATATTATGACTTATACTTCACTTGAGTTACAATTTTTAAGATTATTTTTGCCATATTAGTGAATATCTCCAAAAGAGTTTACGTTTAATCTTTGCTGTAGGTATATGTTTTTCAGCTAAAAATTTTATCTCTTTCATTGTCATATATGTATCGTGTTTACCATGTCTTTCCCACACTTCTTTTGAATGGGAGTCATCTTTTTGTAACCTATGGTTTTTTATTAAATTCATTGCTATATTAGGCAAAAAAGCACTCCCCCATATAATATAGTCATTTACCGACTCTGCTTGTGCAAGGTCTAATATTATTAGTTTACCACCCTCTTTAAGTTTATCTTTTGCAAAACACAAAAGCCATTCATAAGGTAGATGATGTGCGGTTGCTGTTGTGATAATTACATCAATACTGTTATTTTCAAATTTCATATCTAAAATGTTCCCACAAATATATTTAATATTATTATTTGCATGTAAAACTTTTGCCTTTTCAATCATCTTATCTGCAACGTCAACTGCAATAACACTTTTCGATTTTTGTGACAACATAAATGAAAGTTCACCTTTACCACAACCAATGTCAAGGCAAGTTTCAATATTATTGGGTACAAATTTCAAGAGTTGTTTGAAATAGCAGTTGTTGTGATTCCATTTTAATTCCCCAAGTTGTGAAATTTCGTTAAAATCAGTTTTTACAATATTATAATCCTCCATTGCATAACTCTCCTAACATAAATACTCCTTACTTCGCACTTATTTACAAATGATTATCTATCCGTATAATCGTAATGAAACAAAACTATCATGAACATATCCTTTCCACTAACGTTTCTGATTAGAGACGTTCAA
>JARBUP010000228.1 GCA_029239575.1 Bacillota bacterium | reverse complement strand
TTTTATGAATGTTTCATAATCATTTCTTATTTACTCATTACATTATTATATATTTAATTTTCAGCATTCTCTATTTCGCTGATATCTATTTATTCATGTACTTGTTCAATTTCACCACTTTTAAATTTTACTCTAATTTTCAGTTCAATTTCATTTAACAATACAGGATTGGATGTAAGATATTCTTTTAAGTTTTCTCTACCTTGTCCTATTCTGTTGCCTTCATATGAGTACCAAGATCCAGATTTATTTATTATTTCTGCTTCTACTCCCATGTCTACTATGCAACCTTCTTTTGAAATTCCTTCAAGGTTCAATGCACCTGTAGGTATTGCTTCAATATTTAATTTTGCATTTTCCCCGAGTTTCATTATTGAACCTCTTCCAAATTGCTTTTCTATTTGAGCTAATGCTTGCTCAAGAGCCTTATTTTTATCCATTTTTACCTCATTTAATTTTTTAAGAGAAAGCAAATAACAAAATTTATTTATTATTTGCTTTTTTTCATTAGAATTTTTAATTGTTAAACAATATATTCAAGTTCTTCTATTCTTTTTTCAATATAGTTTTTAACATTTTCTTTAGGGATTTTTAACGCTGCAGCAAATTCACCGTAAAGTAAATCTTCAGCTTTTTTCATGTAATTTTCATCTATTTTACCGAGTTTCTTTTTATTATTTTCTGCAATGCCTTTTTTAACATATACATTTTTTATGAGCTTCATTAAATCCTCACAGTCGTGGGTCTTAAATGATGATCTATAATGATCGTTTATTTCTTGCATTCTATTGCTGTTAAACACTTCCACTTCAATGCTTGGAATTTGTTCAATTAGCTGCTGTGCAAACTCATATGAAATGATTTTTCTCATAAACGCATTAGTTTCAGTTGGTGCATATATTTTTCCTTCAACATATAATGGCTTTAAAACATAATAAAGCCTGTTATCATCAATACCTGACATATTAAGTTTACATATTTCTTCAACACGGCAAACACCGTCATTACCATAAATAATTAAATCGCCTTCTTGAAACATAAAATAAAATCAACTCCAATCTTATATATTCCATAAAAACTAAATATAAAAATTCTATTTAAGAATATGAATTACAAAATAATCATGCTTAATAAAAAAACACGTACAGATTTGACAACTATGGTTGCGCTCCCAAAACTACACGTTGTATAACATTTTAACATTTTTAAAATTTTCATGTAATAGTTTTTTTGAAAAAATTTATTTTACTAAATTTGTGCTTGCATTTATAAATAAAATTATAGTTTTACTTTAAATTTATTTGTTATATTTGGTTAAAATATCATTAATATCAAATTAAATAAAGGAGATAAACATGAACTTTTTACAAGGCCAAGAAAATCTTACAACTATCCAATGGATACTTCGAGCAATAATAGCTTTTTTCTTTTTAGTAATTGTTGCAAGAACATTAGGACAGCGTACTATATCACAATTAAGACTCCTTGATTTTGTTATTGCATTAGTAATCGGAAATATTATTGCACATCCTTTATCCGATGAAAAACTTGGGTTAAAAGGATCAATCATCTCTACAATTGTTTTAGTTATACTTTATCTTTTTAGTTTATTTGGAATTCTTAAATTCCCATTTTTAAGAAAACTTCTTAACAGTTCACCAATAATAGTTGTTAAAGATGGAGAAATACTTTATAAAAAACTAAAAAAAGCAAGAATATCTATTGATGTTTTATTAGAAGAATTGCGTGAAGAAAAAGTTGAAGATATTAAAAAAGTAGCATTAGCTATTTGGGAAGCAGATGGAAAGCTTTCAGTTTTTTTACATCCAAAATATGAACCATTAACCCCGTCATATTACCAAATGGAAACAGAACCTTTTGATATGCCTATAACCATTGTTAAGGAAGGTAATATAAATTACAAAGAACTAAATGAAATACATAAAGATGAAAACTGGGTCGTTTCAAATTTAAAAAGTTTATATCATACTGATATAAAAAACGTCTTGCTTTGTACAGTAGATAAAAAGGGTAATTTTAAAGTTTTTTTATATAAATAATCTCTTAAAACTAAATCAACCAATCAAATATTGGTTGATTTAGTTTTTTTAATGTAATCTACATTTTATGAAATAAATCTTTACTTTTTAATTTATTTTTTTTGGCTTGTTGGCGCCAACCCATTTCTGCTGATAATTTGTATGCAAATCTTGGGAAATTAGGAGAAATAAATATATTATCAGCTGAGTTTTTAGTAGTTATATTATATGCCATAGTTTTTAATGCTACATATAAATTTTTTTTAGGTCCTTTATCATCAGGAACACCTACTAAAGCAGAAAACATTCCTCCACCACCAATTCCAATTCCCTGTCCCCAACTAAGATTTGATTTTACACACCAATTTTTCATTAAACTTAAAGCTATACTATTTTGATGTCCTTCATAAAATCCTGAATTTACAAGAGCATACACTGTAATTTTATTTTCTGTATTTTTATTAAAATAATTTTCCAGTTCATAAAGGCAATTTAACAAATGTGAAGGTATTCCATCAACATAAAGTGGAAATGCAAAAACTAATACCTGGCATTTCTCTAAATTCTCTAAATCTTGATTTTGCAAATTGCATGTTCTAAAATTATATTCGGAAATTTCATTATTATGACTAAGCATATTCTTTAATGTATTTAAAATTTGTTCAGATGCACTATTTTTTGCTTTTGGACTACCATTAATTAAAGCTATTTTCATTTAACATTCCTCCATTAGCATAAATCCATTGATTTCTTTTATATTATTTAAAAACTTAATTATTTTTACACTGCAATCTAAATTAATTGAATTTGCCTTTATTAGTTTTTCAGCGGTCTGTTTTTCACTTTCTGTTATATTGTCACCATAAAAATACACACTCAAATCTATATTATTATTATATCTTCGTCTGTGATGCATTTCTTCATTCCTTATGACAAAGTAAGGATGGTTATATGAAATACTTCTGTCCATTACATTTTTAACAAAAAAACTAAATCCGCCATATAAACATTTACTTATGATTATAATTTCATCACATTTAGAAAAATGTTCTCCTAAATTTTGATATTTATCTTTAATAACACAGGTACCCGGTGTTTTTATCCAACAGCCAAAACAACCTATACAATTATGTATTGTGCCATCATCAGAAATTATTAAAGCATCATCATGCCCAATTATTGATAAGTCTTTAAATTCTTCTTCCTTTAAATCATGAATAATTATTTTCATTTAATATTTCCCTTTCTCAAATTAAAAATATAATGAATATATTGTTTCTATTTATTAATTTATTTTATTTCCTTATGAGACTAAATTTTAAATTAATTTAAACTTTTACTGTAGCATGCTGTTTTAGCATTAAATTAACTAACAATTATTAAAGGCATTTTATAATTGTTAATTTTATTTATTAAGTTGATTTTTACTAACAGTAAACTATTTCCATATATATCTATATTTTACCACAATTTTATAGTTTTTCATCTACTTATTTATATAAATAAGTAAATAAAAATTATTTTTAATTATTCAATACCATTTAACACATCAAGATATATAGTAGTAAGAACTACTAAAAACTACAAAGCGAATAAATATTATTTTTTTAAAATAAAAAAATGCTTGAATGGTCATTAATAACGATTAAAAGCATTTTTTCTTAAAATTATTTTTAAAATTGTTTAATATATCAACACTTTTTCACTCAAAGCATATTTACACATATTTATGCCATTTGTTGACTTATTATAAAATATTCAAACTAAAATAAAACTACTGATTTAAATTTCAAATCAGTAGTTTTTATTTTAAGCGTATAATTCTGTATATAAATCTCTTAATTTTTTACTTTCTCTCATTATTTCCAAAGCCACATCTGCATGACCTTTGCAATATCCATTTCCAATAATCATGTTAACATCTTTGCCAACACCTTCTGCTCCTAAAGCAGCTTTTGTAAAGCTTGTAGCCATACTGAAGAAATAAACTGTTCCATCATCTTTTGTTGAAAGAATTGACGCCATTTCACAGTTTGGTATGCTTACATTTACAATAACTATATCACATAGTTTTCCTTCTGTAGCATCATAAACTTTTTCATATACTCCTACAGCATCTGTAGCATCTCCAACTATATATTTATCAGCTAATTCAAGTTTTTTAACAGTTTCAAGAGATCTTTCGCTGTAATCCAAGCATATAACTTTTCCAGTAGGCCCTGCCATTTTTTTAGCTTCATATAAACATAGCATACCTGATTTGCCTGCTGCTCCAAGTATTAAAACTGTTTGACCTTCTTTAACTAGTTTTTTAGTTTGAGCAGGTGCTCCTGCTACATCTAAAACAGATAATGCAAGATTTTCAGGAATGTCCGTAGGTATTTTTGCATAAATTCCACTTTCAAACAAAATTGCTTTACCAACTATATCAACTTGATCGATTTCTTCTCTGACCTCTAATATTTCATCTATTCTAAGTGGAGTTAATGATAAAGATACTAATGTAGCTATTTTATCTCCAACTTTTAAATCTGTTTTGCCTTCAAGAGCTGTTCCTATTTTTTCAACTGTTCCAATAAGCATTCCACCAGATCCTGTTACTGGATTTTGATGTTTTCCTTTTTCTGCAACAATACCCTTCATTATCTCTTTAATTTTTTCTACATTTCCTTCAGCTTGATCAGCAATTTGTGTAAAACTTGCTGCATCAATATTTAATGTTTTTACATCTATAAGTATTTCATTGTCGTATATTTCCATGTCGTTATCTACTTTTATCGCAGGTTGCGGTAATACACCCTTTGGTTCTATAACTCTATGAGTTCCATAAATATTTCCTTTTTTCACGATATTTCCTCCAATATCAAATGC
>JARBUP010000015.1 GCA_029239575.1 Bacillota bacterium | reverse complement strand
ACGCCTGATACTTTTGGTGTTGCTAAATTTAAATTTATAGCCTTATTGTCCTGAAGAGCTGAGTCAACATTACCCAATTTTCTCCTTATAAGCGAGTTTTGTTTATATATTGTATATGGCAATAAATTGTTGCTTTTTTCTGTCGCTAAATTTCTGATCAATAAGTTTTTTATATAACGGATAAAGCGGCATTTTATAACTGATATTTTATATGTTAATGGCGATATCTCGCAAAAAAGTATACGTCTATTAAACATGGTTCCCCCCTGGTTTTATTATATTAAATTATAAAACAAACTGAAAATCGCAAAAGAAATGATTGCTACTTTGTTAGACGCTACAGATATCATAAAAGTTCCTAATATTTGGTAATTATTATTTACTTTTTAAATTCAATTAGATATTAACTCCAATAGAAATCAATAATTTCAATTAAAGCATCAGCCAAACAAAAACCCCCTACTTTCTGAAAAACAGAAAGTAGAGGGTCAGGGTCTCATAATACAATTATTAATTTTTAAATATTTATTTCGTACCAGTACTGCCGAATCCACCACGAATATTGTTGCCTAAATCATCAACTTCATCAAATTGAATTGTAGGTTGATGTTCTATAATACGAAATTGGCAAATCCTATCATTAACTCGTATTTCCGTATCGCGAACAGCTAAAGCTGGAAACTTCCATACGTCATCATTTGAGCAGTAACTTTCATCTATTACACCACAATGGTTAGTCTGTATAACACCGAAATTTTTAAAAGTGCTGCTTCTTGGAACAAGAAGTGCTTCATATCCTTTAGGTAACTCCATTGCTACCCCTAATGATATTAACTTAAACTCACCTTTTTTTAATTCAACATTTTCTGCTGCTCTTAAATCTATCCAATCACTTTTACCATCAATATATTTAAGTTTTTCAATTTCATCACTTATGTATTTTATTTTAATATTTTTCATTAGTAAATTCTACTTTCATTATTATTTATTTTTTATTACTTTAATTTTCATAATGCTCGCTTAGTACTTCGTTAATTTTCTTCTCTAAGTTATTATGTTTATTTAAATTACCAGTAAATGTTACACTTAATTTATTTATATCAAATAAATCTTCAGCTAATTTTAAAACATCATTAAAATCTACATCATTAATTTTTTTAATTACTTGTTCAGGATAAACTATTTCATCATACATTAATTCTCTTCTTCCGATAGAAGACATGCGGCTTGATGTTGATTCAAGACTAAGAATATAATTTCCTTTTATTTGTTGCTTAGCTCTTTTAAACTCTTCTAAAGTTATATTTCCATTTTTCATACTTATCATTTCTTTAAAAACAGTTCTTAAAGCTTCTTCTATTTGATCATAGGACAATCCTGCATATATGCTAAATATTCCGCTGTTTGCATAATTTGATACAAAAGAATATATTGAATAAACTAAACCTTTTTTTTCTCTTACTTCTTGGAATATTCTTGAGCTCATAGTTCCACCAAAAATATTGTTTAATACTAATAATGGATAATAATTGTCATCATGTCTACCTATTGTTTTATTTCCAATGCTTATATGAAGTTGTTCTAAATCTTTATTTATCCCAACAACTTTTCTTTCATAATTACCTTCAATTTCTTCATGAATAACATTTTTGTTTTCCCAGTGTCCAAATTTTTCTTCTATAAGCTTTACAAAATCCTTTTCATTAAAATTACCTGCAATAGATATTATAGTATTGTTTGGAGTATAATTTGTTTGCATATAATTTACTACATCATCACGAGTAAATTTTCTTAAGTTATCTTCTGTACCAAGTATATTATATGCCATAGGACTATCATTAAATATTATTTCAGTCAACTTATCATGTACTACATCTTCAGGAGAATCCTCATACATTTTTATTTCTTCTATTACTACTGACGCCTCTTTTTTAACTTCTTCTTCATCAAATAATGAATTAAAAAACATATCTGATAATATGTCAACCGCTTCATCTATGCTTTCATCTAAAACTTTAACATAAAAACAAGTACATTCTTTGCTCGTAAATGCATTTAGCTGTCCACCTAAATTATCTATGTCTTCAGCAATTTCATTTGCTTTTCTGTTTTTAGTCCCTTTAAAAAGCATATGTTCTATAAAATGTGAAAGGCCGTTTGTTTCATCATTTTCATTGTTAGAACCTACTTTGACCCATATGCCAATAGAAGCAGATTTAACATATTCTATATTTTCTGCTACAATTCTAACTCCGTTGTTTAAAGTATATTTATTTATCATATAACCTCCGCGTTTATCTTATGTATTAATATTGATATTTCCTAACATAACACTTGATGCTATTTTATCATTGATGGTAAAATACCTTGTATTTCTAAAATTAATTCTTCCAAATATCATCATCAATATAATAATAGCAACTAATATTACAATTATTAATTTTCTTATGAAAATTATATCTTTATCAAAAAATTTCATATTAAATCCCCCTTTAATAATGTTTATTATCAAAGAGTTATTTTATGATAATTGTATAGATAATAATACCAAATTTTTTTACAAATTTCAATAGAATAAAGATTTTGAAACATATTAATTACATAAAAAAATAACAAAATCAACATGCTTCATTGATATTGTTATCTTAAATCAACATTTTATTAAATATTATTTATTATCTGATTCTTTTATTGCATCTTTTCTTGAAAGCTTAATTTTACCTTGTTGATCAATTTCCATTACTTTTACAAGTATTTCATCTCCAACATTTAAAACATCTTCAACTTTAGCAACTCTTTTATCTGAAATTTGAGAAATGTGTAATAAACCATCTTTATTGTCAGTAAGTTCTACAAACGCTCCAAATGCAGCTATTCTAACAACTTTACCAAGAATTATTTCTCCTACTTCAATTTCTTTTACTATACTTTCAATCATTTTTTTAGCTTTATAAGCACTTTCAACATTTTCTGCAGCTATTAATACTGAACCATCATCTTCAATGTCAATTTTAACACCAGTTTCATCAATAATTTTATTGATTACTTTTCCGCCTGCTCCAATAACTTCTCTTATTTTGTCAGGTTTAATGTTCATTTTAATTATTTTTGGAGCATATTTATTTACTTCTTCTCTTGGCGTATTTATGCATTCCATCATTTTGCCAAGTATGTGTAATCTTCCTATCAAAGCTTTTTCCAATGCATTTCTAAGAATATTTTCATCTATTCCGTGAACTTTCATATCCATTTGAATAGCAGTTATTCCTTCTTTAGTTCCAGCAACTTTAAAGTCCATGTCTCCTAAGAAATCTTCCATTCCTTGAATATCAGTAAGAACAGCAACATCGTCGCCTTCTTTAACTAATCCCATTGCAACTCCTGCTACAGGAGCTTTTATAGGTACACCTGCATCCATTAAAGATAATGTACTTCCGCATACACTTGCTTGAGATGTAGAACCATTAGAACTTAAAACTTCAGAAACAAGTCTTATTGTGTAAGGGAATTCATCCACACCAGGTATTACAGGTACTAAAGCTCTTTCAGCTAATGCGCCGTGTCCAATTTCTCTTCTTCCTGGTCCTCTTGATGGTCTTGTTTCACCAACTGAATATGATGGGAAATTATAGTGATGCATATATCTTTTTGAAGTTTCTTCAGAAATACCATCTATAGTTTGCTCATCACTTGAAACCCCAAGAGTAGCAACTGTTAATACTTGAGTTTGACCTCTTGTAAACAATCCTGATCCGTGAGTTCTAGGTAGCATGCCAACTTCACATGTTATTTTTCTAACTTCATCAATAGTTCTGTTATCAGGTCTAATGCCTCTTACTAAAATATTTTCTCTTACTTTTTCTTTTACTATTTTATAAAGAGCATCTTCAATGTCTGATCCATTTTCAGGATATTTTTCTAAGAATATTTCTTTTGCAGTAGCTTTAAATGCATCTATTTTTTCTTGTCTTTCAAGTTTATCAACAACAATAATAGCTTCATTTATTATAGGAGTTGCATATTCTCTAATTTCTTGTTCAATTGTTTCATCACAAACAAATGCAGCAAAAGTAGATTTTTCTTTTCCAACTTCAGCTTTTATTTCATCTATGAAATCACAGATTTTTTTAATTTCATCATGTGCATAAAGAATTGCTTCAAGCATTTTTGCTTCTTTAATTTGATTAGAACCAGCTTCAACCATCATAACAGCATCTTTAGTTCCTGATACAGTTAAATCTAAATCAGTTATTTCTCTTTGTTTGCTGTCTGGATTTAATATTAATTCTCCATTAATAAGTCCAACATTAACAGAACCAGTAGGTCCTTCAAAAGGTATATCCGATATAGTTAATGCTATTGATGAGCCTATCATTCCAGCAATTTCAGGTGAACAATCTTGGTCAACTGATAAAACTGTAACAACTACTGCTACGTCATTACGAAATCCTTTTGGGAACAATGGTCTTAGTGGTCTATCTATTAAACGAGATGTAAGTATTGCTTTATCCCCTGGCTTACCTTCTCTTTTTAAAAATCCACCTGGAATTTTTCCTACAGAATATAATTTTTCTTCGAAATCAACGCTTAATGGGAAAAAATCAATTCCTTGTCTTGGTTCTTTAGATGCAGCTACATTTGCCATAATAACTGTATCGCCATATTGTACTAAACATGAACCATTTGTTAGCTCAGCTATTTTACCAGTTGTTACTTTTAATTCTCTTCCGGCAAGCGTATATTTAAAAACTTTCTCCATGTTACCTCCTTATTTTGTATAAAAGGAGCGGGTATCCCCGCTCCAGTTTGTCTTATTATCTTCTTAATCCTAATCTTGCTACTATAGTTCTGTATCTTTCGATATCAATTTTTTTCAAATAGTCAAGAAATCCTCTTCTTTGACCAACCATTTGTAAAAGACCTCTTCTTGAGTGGTGATCTTTTTTATTTTCTTTTAAATGTTCTGTTAAGTTTTTGATTCTGAAAGATAATATTGCTATTTGAACTTCTGGAGATCCAGTGTCCTTTTCATTGATTTTGTATTCTTGTATAATTTGTGTTTTTTGTTCTTTAGTCATAACCATTGTTATGTACCTCCATAAAATAATTTTTTCACCTTAATCCAAGCAAAGCGTTGAGGTTTCGCAAAACATAGATTGAGGAAATTCAATAAATTCTACCATATTATTATTTAATTGTAAATAGAATTTTTAAATATTCATTGCATTTATATAAAAATAATATCATCATTTATTTCTGATGGCTTAATATTATTTTCAAACTTAAAAAAACTTCCTTCATCGTTTGGAACAATTGTAACATTTGTTATAAAATCGCCAATTTTAACTTTATAAACACCTTCAGCAGGTATAACTATACTGCTTTTATTATTTACAAAAGCAAAATTTTTATTATAATTATAAAAAATATCTTTTGAACTTATTGCATAATTTTTAATTAACAAACTATTGACTTCTTGAATTTTTCCTTCCTTAATTAAATTTCTAATAAGAGTTGAACTTACTACAACTCCGTTAAATTTAACTGGCTGGATTTCTTCTACTTTATAATCATATTTTTGTTCAAACTCTTTTAATGTATTTATATTACCCATAGCTTTATAGCCAAAAGTAAAATTATATCCAACAACTATATTTTTAGCATTAAATTTTTCCTTTAGAATTACTTTTATAAATTCTTCAGGAGAATATTTAGAAATAGTTTCATCAAGTTCTATTTGCACAACATCATAAACGCCGTAAGAATTTAATATATTTAATCTTGTATCTAAGTTATTAATATATTTCATATTGTATTTAGATTTTTTTAAATCACTTTTTACAAACTTAAAAGTTATGATAATGCTTCTTAAATTTTCTTCTTGACTTATTTCAACCATTCTTCTTATTAATATATCATGACCAATATGAATTCCGTCAAAATTTCCAAGTGCGACACATGATGCATTATATTTATTAATCATTTTGACCACCACTATTTACATCAGTAATTTACTTATTTTTATTTTATTGTTTTCTTTTTTTTGACCTATTCCAATAAGTTCATTTTTACAATAAATATAAAATTCATCGTTTGTTATTTTTTCAGTATCATAATGAATTTCATTTCCAACTATTAATTTATCAAAGAAAGAATCGTCAACAAACACTTCTTCCATTGGTACAACTTTAGTAACAGGCAATAAACATTCATTTAATCTGTTGTTATCATTTAAAAATTTCAATTCATCAAGTGTAACTGAATTTTCAATTTTTAAACCTTTAGCATCAGTCCTTATTAAAATCCCCATATGTCCCAGGGTTTTAAGTTTATCCCCTATATCATTGCATAATGTTCTCATATATGTTCCTTTAGAACATTTGATTTTCATTAAAATACGGTTTTGCTCAAACTTTATAAGTTGTAGCTCTTTTATATTAACAGGCTTACCTGGTTTTTCAACTATTATATTTTCTCTTGCATATTCATATAATTTTTTTCCATTTAATTTCACAGCAGAATAAGCTGGAGGAACTTGTAGATGTTCTCCTTCGAACTGCTTTAAAACATTAATAATTTGTTCTTCAGTTAAATCAGGAATTTCTTTTATTTCTTCTATAATTTTACCATAACTGTCTTGAGTATCAGTTTTTTGACCTAATTTTAATTCGCAAACATATTCTTTATCGCCATTAATTAAAATATCAGAAAATTTAGTTCCTTTACCCACACATATAACTAATACGCCTGCTACATTTGGGTCTAAAGTTCCTGCATGTCCGACTTTCTTTGTATTTAATATTTTTCTAACTTTGCTTACAACATCATGGGATGTCATTCCTGTTGGTTTTAAAATATTTAATATTCCATTCATAATTTAATCCATAAAATATTTTCTAAAATCATTTATTAGTAAATTCTTAGTATTTTCTATTGTTTCATTAACTTCAAAACCAGCTGCTTTTTTATGTCCGCCGCCTCCATATATAAAAGCTATTTCGGCAACATCTATATTATCATTTTTAGCTCTAAGACTAACTTTAGTTCCATCAAAATTTTCTTTTAAAACGCAAGAAACTTCAACTTCTTTTATTTCTCTGATAAATTCAACAACACCGTCTACATCACCCATCTCGACTTGGTTGTCTTTAAGAATTTTTTCTGTTATAGAAGTTATACCTAATTTATTTTCATAATATAGTTCTATATTTTTAATGCAATCTATAAATGCTTTAACTACATTAGAAGGTTTTGAATTAAACAAAATATTATCGATTTCAGAAATATCTATTCCTAATTCCATTAAATGAGCTACTTTTATATGAGTAGCGCTTGAAGTGCTTGAATAACTAAATTTGCCAGTATCAGTTACTATGGCAATATAAAGAAATTCTGCTATTGTTTTTGTTATATTTTTATTTGCTGCTTTTATAACATCATATAAAAGTTCGCCCGTAGAGCTCATTTCAGTTTCTATTATATTTATATCAGCAAACTTAGTATTTGTTTTATGATGATCAATGCAAATAGTTTTATTAGCATTGTTTAATATACTAGCAAATTTTCCAAGTCTTTCTTTGTCGCTACAGTCAAGTACTATAACAATATCAAATTTCTGACTTTCATATTGCTTTAAAATTATTTCTTCATTTATAAATGGTTTATAATTAAAAGGTATTAAACCGTCAATACAAACTGTTATATTTTTATTCATAGGCTTTAAGAGTTCGTATAGGGCCATTACAGACCCTATACAGTCTCCATCAGGAGCTTTATGCCCTGCTAAGCATATATCATTTGAATTTTCAATCAATCTAAATATTTCATCAACATTATTCTGATTCAGATTCATTTTCGTCGTCATCCCTTTTTTCTGCTTCATTTATTACTTTATTGATTAAACTGCTCATATATATACCTTTTTCGATAGAATCATCTTTTTCAAAAATAAGTTCTGGTGTAATACGCATTTTTATTTTTTTTCCAACTTCTCTTCTAATAAATCCTTTAGCAGATTTAAGAGCTTCAAGAGTTGGTTCATAATCACCATAAACAGAAATATAAACTTTTGCAAATTTTAAATCTTCAGTAACTTTAACATCAGTTACACTCATGAGTTCTGATATTCGAGGATCTTTTACTTCTAATCTTATTATATCAGAAATAACCCTTCTCATTTCTCCTGAAAGCCTATTGTTTCTTCTGATTGACATGTCATACCTTCTTTCATCATTCGTATACAATACATATAAGTTAAATACCATTTAAATTTATATTATGATTGTTTACCAGAAAGTCACTGAGTGACTTTTATGGTAGTAATCATATAAATAGATTTAAATTAATATTTAACTATTATATCTATATTTGAATTTATTATTATCTTTTTATTTCTTCCATAACATATGCTTCAAATACATCGCCTTCTTTGATGTCATTATATTTTTCAATACCAATTCCACCTTCAAAGTTTGTATTTAATTCAGATGCATCATCTTTAAAACGTTTCAGAGATGATAATACTCCATCATGTATAACTATATCACTTCTTAATACTCTTATTTTTGATTTTCTTGTTATTTTTCCGCTTGTTACATATACACCAGCAACTGTTCCTATATTAGGAACTTTAAATGTAGCTCTAACTTCAGCTCTTCCCATTATAACTTCTTTATAAATAGGAGCAAGCATTCCTTTAACAGCTGATTTAATATCTTCAATTGCATTGTATATTATATTGTAAGTTCTAATATCAACATTTTCTCTTTTAGCTAATTCTTGTGCTGCAACAGAAGGTCTTACATTAAATCCTATTATAATTGCATTTGAAGCAGATGCTAACATAACGTCAGTTTCATTTATTCCACCAACACCACCATGTATTGGATTAACTTTAACTTCATCCATACTTTGTTTTAAAAGTGATTGTTTTACAGCTTCTATAGAACCACTTACGTCTGCTTTAATGATTATATTTAAATCTTTAACTTCTCCTGTTTGGATTCTTGAAAATAAATCTTCAAGAGAAACTTTGCTTGATGCATTCATATTTTCATTATGTCTTTTGTCTTTACGTTTCTCAGCTATAGATTTTGCATCTTTTTCATTATCCATAACAGTTAATGTATCCCCTGCTTGTGGAGTCTCATTTAATCCAAGAATTTCAACTGGAACTGATGGACCAGCTTCTGATATTTTCTTACCTTTGCTAGTAAACATTGCTCTTATTTTACCATATGCTCCACCAACTAAAACAAAATCGCCTTTGTGTAATGTTCCTTTTTCAATTAAAACAGTTGCAACAGGGCCTCTGCCTTTATCAAGCTTTGCTTCTATTATAGCACCTTTAGCTTTTCTGTTTGGATTAGCTTTAAATTCTTGTACTTCAGCAACAAGTAAAATCATTTCTAATAAATCTGAAATACCAATATGTTTTTTAGCTGAAACTGGAACAAATATTGTATCTCCACCCCAAGCTTCATCTATAACGCCTTGATCTGCAAGTTCTTGTTTAACTTTGTCTAAATTAGCGCCTTCTTTATCAATTTTATTAACAGCTACTATTATAGGAACAGCTGCTGCTTTAGCATGGTTAATAGCTTCAATTGTTTGTGGCATTACACCATCATCAGCTGCTACAACAAGTATTGCTATATCAGTTACTTTAGCTCCTCTTGCACGCATAGAAGTAAAAGCTTCATGGCCCGGTGTATCAAGAAGTGTTATTTTCTTCCCGTTTATTTCAACTTGAGAAGCTCCTATATGTTGAGTTATACCACCAGCTTCACCTTCAGTAACAGAAGTATTTCTAATAGCATCAAGTAAAGAAGTTTTACCGTGGTCAACGTGACCCATAACAGTAACTATTGGAGGTCTTGGTTTTAAATCTTTTTCATCATCAACATCATCACTTGCCATAGAATCTTCTAATACTTGAAGTTGATCTATATATTCTTTTTTAGTAATTTTTGCACTAAATTCTTCTGCAACAAGAGATGCTGTATCAAAATCAATTTCTTGATTTTGCGTTACCATAATTCCTAATAAAATAAGTTTTGAAATTACATTATTAACATTCGTACCCATTTTATCAGCTAAATCTCTTACAACTATAGAATCATCTATTTCTATATTTTTAATTTTTTTCTCAGGTGCTTTTTTTTCAACAACTTCTACAGTTTTATTGTAATTGTTTCTATTGTTGTTATTTCTATTTCCCTTATAATTACTGTTTGGTTTATTGTTGTTGCTATTATTGTTGTTGTTATTAGTTGGTTTATTATTATTATTATTATTATTTGGTTTGATATTTTTATTATTAATAGTATTATTTTCCTCTTTTTTATTTTTGTCAGCTACCTGTGCTGCTGGTTTGTTTTGTGGTTTTATTGGTGCTTTCTTAACTGGCGAAACTAAATTCTTATCAACTTTTTTAAGTTTAGCACTATTTATGTCAATATTTTCGTCAACTAAAGGATCGTCATCAATAATTGTGTTTTTATTTGGTTTTGGTTTTTTACTGTTGTTTATTAAATTTAAAGCTTTTTTTAATCTAATAATTTCTAAATCAGTTAAAGAACTCATGTGATTTTTAATTTCTACACCTAATTCTTTTTCTGCTAGAATCACAAGATCTTTACTGTTCATTTTTAATTCTTTTGCTAGCTCATATATTCTCATTAAGCCACCTCCGATTATATGTTTTTAAGTATGTATGAAACCATGTTTTCATCTGAAATGGAAATAACGCTCACGGCTTTTTTACCTAAACATTGTCCTATTAATTCCTTTTCACCATACTCAATATATTTACAGTTGTACTTATCACATTCATATAGAATGTTTTTTTTAGTTTTTTCTGAAGCATCCTGTGCCATCAAAACTAATTTGCTTTTACCTTTAGCAATTTCTATGCAAGAAGCATCAAATCCTATTGATATTTTCCCACCACGTCTTGCTAAGCCAAACATTGAATAAATTTTATTCATTTTTCGAAATCTCCGATTTTATCTGTTCATAAACTTCATCTGGAATTTCCATTTCTACAGATTTAGCCAGTCTCTTAGATTTAATAGCTTTTTCAAAGCATTCAGTTTTCTTACAAATATAAGTACCTCTGCCATTTAATTTTCCTACTAAATCTAATTTTATTTCATTTTCTTTGTTTTTAACTATCCTAACTAATTCTTTTTTTGGAAAACTTTCCATGCAACCAATACATTTTCTCATAGGTATTTTTCGCGTTTTCATTATTCCACCCCAGAATTTTTAGCATTTCTTTCTAAATATTGTGTTTCGCTTATAATATCTATTTTCCATCCAGTTAATTTTGCTGCTAATCTTGCATTTTGACCTTCTTTTCCAATAGCAAGAGATAACTGATTGTCAGGAACAACAGCAACAGCACTTTTTTCTTTTTCATGAGCTGTTACTTTGATAATTTTAGCAGGTCCTAAGCTGTTTGCTATGAACTTTTCTGGATCTTTATCATAAATAATTATGTCTATTTTTTCCTGGCATATTTCATCTATAATATTTTTTACTCTTGCTCCTTTATTTCCAACACAAGAACCAACTGGGTCAACATTAGGATCATGTGTAAAAACTGCTATTTTAGTTCTTGAGCCTGCTTCACGAGAAATTGAAAATATTTCAATTGTACCATCATGAATTTCAGGAATTTCAAGTTCAAAAAGTCTTTTCACAAGGTTAGGATGACTTCTTGAAAGCATTATGTTAGCGCCTTTTCCTGTATTTTTAACTTCAAGTATAACAGACTTTACTCTATCGCCTTGATTATATACTTCATTTGGTATTTGTTCAGTTTGAGTTAAAACACCTTCAATTTTGCCAAGATCTATATAAACATTACCTTTGCTTGCTCTTTGCACTATTCCAGTTAATATATCAGATTCTCTTCCATAAAATTCTCCGAATATTGATTCTCTTTCAGCTTCACGAATTTTTTGAAGTATTACCTGTCTTGCAGTTTGAGCAGCTATTCTTCCAAAATCTTTTTTAGGTTTTATTTCTATTTTAACAATATCACCTATTTCATAATTTGAATTAATCAATCTTGCTTCTTCTAAAGAAATTTCTTGATTTTTGCTTTCAACTTCTTCAACAACTGTTTTATCTGAGAATAATTTATATTCACCATTTAATTCATCTATTTCAATGCTAAAATTAGTTGCCTTACTGAAATTTTTCTTATAACCTGTTTCTAATGCTACTTTAATTGCGTCTAACACAATATCTTGGCTGATTCCTTTTTCTTTCTCAAGTTCAGCTAAAGCATTTAGTATTTCTTTGTTCATTTATAACCTCCACTAATTAAAAGTCCTCAATTGCTCTGTTTATCTTTGATATATCTTTTAAATCTATAGAAATTTTTTCATTTTCAGCATTAATAACAACAGCTGTTTCAGTTTTTTCTAATAAGATTCCTGTAACCATCTTTTTACCGTCAATTGGTTTATAAAATTTAACTTCCACTAATTTATCCAAATTTTTTGCAAAATCTGCTTCAGTTTTTAAAGGCCTTTCAACACCAGGAGAAGAAACTTCTAAGAAATACTGTTCTTTGATAAAATCTATATCATCAAGTTTTTTGTTTAATGCACGGCTTATATCAGCACAATCATCAACTGTGATACCTTCTTCTTTATTTATATATACCTTTAAATATTTAAACGGTCCCTCTTTAACATATTCAACATCTACTAATTCGTAATCTGTTGATTTTATAATATTATTTACTATATCAGTTACTGTTTCTTCAATAGATTTTTTATTCATATATTTCTCCTTTAACTCATCTTCTCGCTTATGCACTATCTTTACAATTAGAAAGAGTGGGAAATTACCCCACTCTTTCTGTCAAAAAACCCTTTTTATATATTATAACACAAATAATTTAAAAATCAAACATAAATATACATAAAATTAACAATTATAATAAATATAATTTATTATATGGAATTGGATTAAATTTATTCAATTTTTATACTTAAACATTAAAAATTGAAATTTGATTTGTTTTGTCCATGTTTTTTAAACAACCGTGGTTCTGCAACACTTCAATAACAGTTTTACTTACTTTAGCTCTTCTACTTAAATCTTCTATAGAAATAAATTTATTCACTTCTCTTTCTGCTTTTATACTAGCTGCAGCATTTGCTCCAAGGCCTTGAAGACCTATTAAAGGTGGAAGTATTCCCTCATTTGTGAGCAAAAACTTTTTGTCATGGGATTTATATAAATCAACTTTACAAAACTTATATCCCCTTTTATACATTTCAAGTGCAACTTCTAAAACTGTTTGAGCACTTTTTTCTTTTGCTGTTTTGTCATTACCTTTTTCTTCTATTTCTTTATATGCTTTTAATACAATATTTTCACCTTTGCAAATTAATTCTGCATCAAAGTCATCAACTTTAGTAGTAAAATAAGTTGCATAAAAAGCTTCTGGATAATGAACTTTAAAATAAGCTATTTTTACAGACATTGTAACATAAGCAACAGCATGGGCTTTTGGAAACATATATTTTATTGTATTACATGAATCGATGTACCACTGTGGAACATCACTTTCTTTCATACAATCTTCGTCTTCTTCTCTTAAGCCTTTACCTTTTCTTACTCGTTCCATTATATCAAATGATTTTTTCTTATCCACTCCTTTTGAAATTAAATACGTCATTATATCATCACGGGTAGAAATAACTCCACCTATATCAGTATTACCCTGCCTTATAATTTCTTGAGCATTGTTAATCCAAACATCTGTTCCATGGGAAAGGCCGCTTATACGCACTAAATCTGCAAAACATTTTGGCCCAGTATCCTTAATCATTTGGCGAACAAAAGGGGTACCAAATTCGGGTATAGCTAAAGTTCCTGTTTCACAGTTTATTTCATCAAGATTTATTCCCAAAATATCTGTGGAGTTAAAAATTTTCATTGTATCTACATCATCTAACGGTATATCTTCTTTATTGACACCAGTTAATTCTTCAAGTTGTCTAATAATACTTGGTGTATCATGACCTAAGAGGTCAAGCTTTAAAATACGACCTGAAATAGAATGATAATCAAAGTGAGTAGTTATTGTTCCTGATTTATCATTATTAGCAGGATACTGAACAGGTGTAAAATCATGTATATCCTTATTTTTAGGCACAATCATTATTCCCCCAGGATGTTGGCCTGAAGTTCTTTTAACTCCAAGACATCCCTGAATAAGCCTATCAATTTCAGCTCTTCTTTTTGATTCGCCCTTATCCTCAAAATAATTTTTAACAAAACCATATGCTGTTTTATCAGCAATAGTACCTATAGTACCTGCTCTAAAAACTTTTCCTTCACCAAAAAGTTCTTCTGCGTATTTCATACATACTGATTGTTCTTCACCTGCAAAATTTAAGTCTATATCAGGTTCCTTATCACCATTAAATCCAAGAAAAACTTCAAACGGAATATCATGCCCATCTTTTCTAAGATTTGAACTGCAATTAGGACAAATTTTATCTGGAAGGTCATATCCTGAACCATATGAACCATCATTTATAAATTCAGAATATTTACAATTAGGACATACATAGTGAGGTACAAGAGGGTTAACTTCTGTAATACCGCTCATCGTAGCAGCAAATGATGATCCAACTGAGCCCCTAGAACCTACTAAATATCCGTCTTCATTAGATTTTTTAACAAGTTTTTGAGCAATTATATACATTACAGCATAACCGTTTTTTATAATTGAATTTAATTCTCTTTCAAGTCTTTCTTCAACTATTTCAGGTAACACATCACCATATATGGACTTTGCAGTAGATAAAGCTATATTTCTAAATTCTTCGTCTGCTCCTTCAATAATAGGAGGAAATGTTCCATTTGGTATAGGAAGTATGGACTCAACACTATCAGCAATTAAATTTGTATTTGCGACTACAACTTCAAAAGCTTTTTCTTGTCCAAGATAAGAAAAGTTATCAAGCATTTCATCAGTTGTCATCAAATAAAGTGGTGCTTGTTGTTCAGAATCTTCAAAACCTTGACCTGCCATAAGGATTCTTCTAAATATTTCATCTTCCTTTTGTAGGTAATGAACGTCCCCAGTTGCTACTACAGGTATATTTAATTTTTCTCCTAAACTAACTATTTTTCTGTTTATATTTTTTAATTCTTCTATATCTTCAACTCTATCATTATTAATTAAAAACATATTGTTTTGAAGAGGCTGAATTTCTAAGAAATCATAGCATTTTGCTATTTCTTCTAATTTTTCATCATTTGCACCATTAATTATTGCTCTGTAAAACTCCCCTGCCTCACATGCAGTACCAATTATTAGTCCTTCTCTTTTTTCCATTAACCTTGATTTCAAAATCCTTGGTTTTCTGTAAAAATTATTAATATGGGATTCAGAAACCATTTCATACAAATTCTTTAATCCAGTATTGTTTTTTACTAAAATATTTACGTGATAATACATTTGTTTAACTATATCAACATCATTTTTTAATATTTCATTTAAATTTTCTAATTCATTTATTTCTCTGTCCAATAAAATATTTAATAAATAAATGAATAACTGTGCCGTTGCGCTTGCATCATCAACTGCTCTGTGATGATTTTCAAGTTTTATTCCAAGTTTTTTAGTCAGTGTATTTAATTTATGATTTTTTACATTTTTCATTAAAGCTTTTGAAAGATCAAGAGTATCAATTACAGCAGGATCATAATCTTTATTAAAATGAACTTTTAATTTTTCTTTTATAAATCCTACATCAAAATTAGCATTGTGAGCTACTAAAACTCCGTTTTCACCAACAAAGCTTAAAAAGCTTGTAAGTGCTTCTTTTATTTCAGGTTGTCCTAAAAGCATTTCATCAGTAATTGAAGTAAGTTCAATTATTTTATCTGGTATGGATCTGTTTATGCTAACAAAAGTAGAAAAGCTATCTATTACTTTTCTTCCTTTAATTTTAACAGCTCCTATTTCAATTATATCATCTTTTATAGTACTAAATCCTGTTGTTTCTATATCAAAAACAATAAATTCATCGTCTACTTTTATATTTTCACAGTTATTTACTATTGATATTTCATCATTTACTAAATAGCCTTCCATTCCATAAATAATTTTAAAATTTTCATCTGCACATTCCATTGCTTCAGGGAAGCCTTGTACAACACCATGATCGGTAATTGCCATAGCTTTATGTCCCCATTGTTTAGCTTTTTTTGCATAGTCTTTAAAACTATTTATACCATCCATGGAGCTCATGCCCGTATGCAAATGAAGTTCTACTCTTTTCATTTCTGCATTGTCCATATTACTTAATGGTTCTTCCACTATTTGCATGCCTTGAATTTTAATTACCAATTGTTTTTCATATTCATCAAATTCTGCATTGCCTATAATTTGAATATATCTGCCTTTTTCAAAATCAGCATCGTTAAAATTATTTGGACAGAAATATTTCGCACTTATGGAATCTGTTAAGTCAGATGCAGAAATAGACATTAAAACAGTACCGGTACGTAGTTCTTTTTTATCTATATTAATTATTTTACCTTTAACATTAACTAATCCTGATTCAGTTGTAACATCTGACATTTTAGTTATAGGAATAGAATTAAAATCAAAAATTTCTTTTCTTTTAAACCTTTGTTTTTTAAAGCCATCATCTACAACATAATTCTGGTTTTTTACCCGCTCTTCATTTCGTTTTAGCTCTTCATCAAATAGTCTTTGTATTATAATGTCTTCTTCATCTTCTTGTTCTTCATAAATAGTTTTTATATCATATGAAAATTTATAGGACTTTAATATTTTTTTAAATTTTACTTCTGCTTTTATTTTATTAAATTCATTAAAAACATGCTTGTTTTTTATTTTAATTAAAAAAACATCATCATTAAAATTAATGATTATGTTATC
The DNA here is from genome assembly GCA_029239575.1 of Bacillota bacterium. GTDB lineage: Bacteria > Bacillota > Clostridia > Tissierellales > Sedimentibacteraceae > Sedimentibacter. The sequence continues at coordinate 3,293 of JARBUP010000015.1, read as the reverse complement.
AATAGCTTTATAAAGAGCAACGGAACTTTTTTTAATAAAATAATAAAAGTTATTTATTACTTTATTTACTATTTGTTCTTTATTATTTATATAATTATCTTTAAAATCATAATTAAATATTATTTCAATATTTATAGCATTATTATAGAACTTTTTCACTTTCTTAACTGCATACTCTATATCAGAAAAATCAACTATGATGTCTGAATTTGCATACACTTTAATAGTGTTATGATTTTTTACTACTTCTATTTTATCAAGCTTAGTATTTTGTAAGCTTTTAACTTCTTCAACTTTTAATATGTTATCAAATAACATGCACTTTCTCCTCAAAATTTCTAACAAATGATTATAGCACTTAAATAAAAGAAATTCAATATGAATTGAAATCCATATTGAATTATACATTTATATATTTAATTTAATCATTATTTGACCATTTTAAAAGTCTTCTTTCACCATTTAATTCTTTTATTTCTGTAATATCTTGGCTAACTTCTAAAATCCCTTTATAATTTCCATCATTATCTCTTAAAGCAAAATATTGAATCAATATCAATTTACCTTTTACATTTATCCAAAACTTTGCAGTATTTTCTTCTTTATTTTTAAAACTTTCTATTATTTCTTCTACAATATGTACACTTTGGGGAGGATGACAATTTTTAACGTCCCTACCTATCACTGCAGGTGAACGAGGAAATATTCTATCCTTTGGTCTTGTAAAATATCTAACTTTATTATTTTCATCAACGAATGTCATATCAACAGGTAATGCATTAAATATCATTTGTATTTCTTCAAAATTTAATTCTCCTGTTTCAGTTTTAAACTTACTGTTTTCGAATATATCAACTTTTTCTTCTAATAATTCTTTATGCTTATTTATAAATGGAAATTCATACTCTAAGCTTTGTTTATGCATTTCATACCAATCATCATCGGATAAAACTTCACTAGCTGAAGGAAATAATATAAGCTCTTCTTTTTTCTTTATTCCTAAAATACCAAAAAATAAATTAGCAATTGATATATTTACCCTTTGTTCGTCACTGCTTACATCATTTAATATTTCAATAGTGTTTTTTATTTCTTTTCTAACTAAATCATGCAAAGACCACATAATAGATAGACCTTGAAATTTAGTCATAGCTTTTTCCATGTAAGGAAATAATATATTTTCCTTTTTTAAATAATGATCGTTAAATTCAAGGAGTTCTTTTATTTTAGGAAGAAGCTTCTCTTTTTTCAATTCAAGATTAGTTTCTTTCATTATGATTTTTATTTCATCAGTCTTTTTAACTAAAGCCTCGTTCTCATTTAATAAATCTAAAAGGAAATCATCATTTTTGGGTTTTTCCCAACCATAATTTAATAAGCTTTTATAAAAAGCATTTATTACTTTATCTAAAAACACTAAAATTTCTTCTGGTGTGCTTCCTTCATCTAAAAGACTATAGAAAATTTCAAATACTTCTTGAGGTTTTACATTTTCTATATCTTCCTTATAATTTATATATAATTCTTTTCCGTCTAATTTTAATTGAAGACCTTTAACATATTCAATTAAATTTATGACTTTTTGATTATATTCTTTATTTTGCATAAATCCTCCTTAGTTAATTAACACTATCTAATTATAACCATATTTGTATTTTACGTCCACATGTATTTAATTTGTGATTATAAAAACAAATCATACTTAAATGAATTTTACATATATATAATAACATTAATATAATTTTGGCATATTGATAATGTATATAAATGATGATATTATATATTAACATTTTATTTTGCAATATTACATAGTAAAGGCGGTGCTTAAGATAGTCGATTTATATGAATTAAATATTATATCTATAACTTTTAGGGTTGTTTTATCGGTAATTATCGGAGGAATATTAGGATTTGAAAGAAGCAGAAAAAGTCGACCTGCCGGTTTTAGAACATACATGCTTGTATGTGTAAGTTCAACATTAGTAATGATGACAAGTCAATATATATTTAATGAGTTTGAAGGTACTGATCCGTCAAGATTAGGTGCCCAGGTTATAAGTGGCATAGGATTTTTAGGAGTAGGAACTATAATTGTTACAAGTAGAAATCAAGTAAGAGGCCTTACAACTGCAGCTGGTCTTTGGACAGCAGCATGTTTAGGTCTTGCCATAGGAATAGGATTTTATGAAGGAGCTGTAGTTGTTGGATTAATTACCTTACTCATAATGACAGTCTTTAAAAAATTTGATGATTACTTAAACTCAAACAATGCATATATCAATATTTATGCATCTTTTATATCTATTGACGTTTTTGATGAGTTCATAGAATACTGTAAAATAAACGACATTAAAATAAAAAATATAGAGACTACAAAAAGTGGAAATTATGATGATAAAGGAATTATAGCCATCATGTTTCTGCAATTTAAAAAGCGTATTTCTCATGTGCAAATAATTCAAAGTTTAAGCGCTTTTGAAGGGTTAAGACATATAGAAGAACTTTAATAGTATAAATAAAACAAAAGTACTTTTATGTTAAATTTATTAACTAACATAAAAGTACTTTAAAATTTTAACTTAAGTTTTCTCAAAGCATAAAATCATAGATCATTAGTATTAAATGTATCCCCGTCCTTTAATGTTCCTGTATCATATCCTTTATTAAACCATCTCATTCTTTGTTCAGAAGTACCATGGGTAAATTTATCTGGAATAACATAACCTATTGATTTTTGTTGTATACGGTCGTCTCCAACAGCACTTGCTGCATTTAATGCTTCTTGAATATCTCCTGCTTCTAGCAAATCAGTTCTTTCAACATAATGAGCCCATACACCTGCAAAGTAATCTGCTTGAAGTTCCATACGTACGGAAACTTCATTAAATTCTGTTTCACTTAATTGACCACGAAGTTTATTTACTTGGGCCGTGATACCTAATTGATTTTGAACATGATGTCCTACTTCGTGAGCAATAACATAAGCAAACGCAAAATCACCAGGTGCTCCAAATTTTTCTTTTAATTCTTCATAAAAACTTAAATCAATATAAACTCCATTATCACCACTACAATAAAATGGTCCAAAAGATGAATCTGCTGCTCCGCATGCAGTATCAACAGCTCCTGAATACAGTACTAATGTTGGATATTCATATTCCATTCCTTCATCTTCAAAAATATCTGTCCATACAATTTCAGTTTCCTTTAATACTACTGATGAAAATTCAGCAAGTTCTCCTTCTTCAGCGCTTTCTACATACTCAGATGGAGTACCTGAATCAATAAACTGT
>JARBUP010000014.1 GCA_029239575.1 Bacillota bacterium | reverse complement strand
TTTATTCGATACAATTGGTGGCTTACAGTTTTTCCTGGAATTGCAATAATGTTAACTGTATATGGGTTTAATCTTATTGGTGACGGCTTGCGTGATGCACTGGATCCTCGTCTAAAAAATTAAGGAGGTATGACATTTGACTAAAAACATTAAAGATAACAATAATTTATTAGATATTAAAGATTTAGTTGTTGAATATAGCACTGAAGAAGGGGTAGTACATGCTACTAATAAGATTAGTTTTACTGTAGAAAAAGGAGAAACATTGGGACTTGTGGGAGAGACAGGTGCTGGAAAAACAACAGTTGCTCTTTCTATCTTAAGACTTATTGCAGATCCTCCAGGTAAGATTGTCAGCGGAGAAATTTTTTATAAGGGTGAAAATCTGTTAGAACTTCCAGAAACACAAATGAGAAAAATCAGGGGTAATCAAATTTCTATGATTTTTCAAGATCCTATGACAGCTTTAAACCCTGTTTATACTGTTGGTGAACAAATTGCTGAAACAATTGCAATTCATGAAGATGTTTCACAATCTGAAGCTATGAAAAGAGCGATAAAAACTTTAGAGCTTGTAGGAATAACTAGAGAGCGTTACCATGATTACCCTCATCAATTTTCCGGTGGTATGAAACAACGTGTAGTTATAGCAATTGCACTTGCTTGTAACCCTGAACTATTGATTGCTGATGAACCTACTACAGCACTTGATGTCACAATTCAAGCTCAAATTTTAGATATGATGAATCAATTAAAGAAAAATTTAAAAACTTCTATGATTATGATTACCCATGATTTAGGTGTGGTAGCTGAAATGTGTGACAGGATTGCAGTAATTTATGCTGGTGAAATTATAGAAATTGGAGATTTAAAACATATTTTTGAAGAAACAAAGCACCCATATACTGTAGGACTATTTGGATCATTACCAAGTATGAGTGATATAGATGAAATTGATATTGATAACAGAAGATTAAAACCAATTAATGGAATGATGCCAGATCCTGCAAATCTTCCAACAGGATGTAAGTTTGGGCCTAGATGTCCATTTAAAACTCAAGAGTGTGATAAAAAAATTGAGTTGATTTCTTTGTCAGAGGGACATCTTGTTAGGTGTATCCATCATGATCTAATAAGAAGGGAGGAAGATTAATTTGAAATTATTAGAAGTTAAAAATCTAAAAAAATATTTTAATACTTCTTCCGGTATGCTTCATGCTGTTGATAATGTAAGCTTTACTATTGATGAAGGGAAAACTTTAGGAGTTGTTGGTGAATCAGGTTGTGGAAAATCTACTTTAGGCAGGGTTATTTTACATTTGTTAGATAACACTGACGGTAATATTTTTTATAAGGGAGAAGACATAACAAATGTAGGCAAAAAAAGGTTAAAAGAATTACAAAGAGATATGCAGATTATATTTCAGGATCCATTTTCTTCTTTAAATCCAAGAATGACTGTAAGTCAGACTATTGCAGAACCTCTTATTATCAGAAAGGAATTAAACCGTAAGGAAATAGATAATAAAGTTAAAGAAATGATGGATGTTGTTGGTCTTTCTAAGAGGTTTGAAAACAGCTATCCTCATGAACTCGATGGGGGAAGAAGGCAAAGAATCGGTATTGCCAGGTCGTTGGTTTTAAATCCAAAGTTTATTGTATGTGATGAACCAGTGTCTGCTTTGGATGTTTCAATTCAAGCTCAAATTATTAATTTATTGTTAGATTTACAAAAGAATATGAAATTAACTTATGTATTTATTACACATGATTTATCTGTAGTTAAATATGTTTCACATAATATATGTGTAATGTATTTAGGACAAGTTGTGGAACAGAGCCCTGCAAAAGAACTTTTCAATGCACCGATGCATCCTTATACAAAGGCATTATTGTCTGCAATTCCAATAGCAGATATTAAATATAAGAAAAACAGAATATTACTTAAAGGTGAATTATCTTCGCCTATCAATCCAAAGCCTGGATGCAGGTTTGCTAAAAGATGTAATTATGCTGTGGATGAATGTCATTGCAAAGAGCCAAAACTTCAAGAAATTGAACCAAATCATTTTGTTGCATGTAATTTTGTAAAAGAAATTAATAAATAAAAAAATAAAATGGAGGAAAATATATGAAAAGTAAGATGAAAGCTATTTTATCTATGTTGTTGGTTACAGCAATGCTAACAGTAGGATGTTCAGGTGGAAGTTCTGAAAGCAGCAATACACCGGCAAAGGTTACTGGTTCAACTGCTAAAACTGATTTAATTATTGCAAATACAGCAGGAGAACCTGGCAATCTTCATCCTTTCAATACAGTAAGTATTGGAAGAGTTATATGCACAGATGGCATTTATGAAAGTCTGTTAACTTTGAATGATAAAAGTGAAATTGTAGGCAAATTAGCTGAAAGCTATGAACAATCAAATACAGAAATTACATTTCACTTACGAAAGGGTGTTAAATTCCACAATGGCGTTGAAATGAAAGCTAAGGATGTAGTATTTTCCTTACAGGAAGTTATGCTACATTCAACAGGAGGTTTAGCAACATTTTTTGACTCCGTTGATGCTTCTAACATAAAAGCAGTTGATGATTATACAGTAAAAGTTCCATTAAAACAAGTAGATACTACAATATTAAGTAATATTGTAAATAACTTCTTTGTACTACCTTCAGATGCATACCATCAAATGGGAGATGACTTCCAATATAAACCTATTGGAACAGGTCCGTTTAAATTTAAAGAATGGGTTGTTGGTGACCACATTACTTTGGAAAAGTTTAATGATTATTGGGGAGGAACAGCAAAACTTAATACAGTAACTATACGTACAATCCCTGAAGTTGCACAGGCAATGGTTGAAGTTGAAACAGGCGGCGCTGATATAATGACTAATCCACTTGGCAGTGATGTTAATAAAGTATTAAATGGAGAAGTGAAAGGAATAAAAGCATTCACAAAAGAATCTCTAGTTCTTCGTAACAATAACGTTAACTTGAATTGGAACTCAGAATACATTAAAAATCAAAAGGTAAGAGAAGTAATTGCAAGAAGTATAGATAGGGATTCATGGGTAAATATAATATCGCCAGGCGTAGGAGTTCCAACATATTCTAATATTGCTGCTGGCGTTTGGGGATATGATGAAAGCATTTCTAAAAGCTATCCATATACTTATGATTTAGAAAAGGCCAAAGAATTAATGAAGGAAGCTGGATATGGCAGTGGTATAACATTAGTATTACTTACTGACTCAAGAGCATACCATCTACAAGCTGTTGAATTATTACAGAATACTTTATCCCAAATCGGAATTAATCTTGAAGTAAAAACGATGGAACTTGCACAACAAAAGGAAATGATGTCAACAGGGGAAGGGTTTGATCTATACATGTTAGACAATTTATTTAATTCTGCGGATCCTCTTTCTGGTTTATGGAGGGATTCTCACCCTATGTTTGCCAAAGTCAATAGTAGTCATTATCATTTTTATACCGTAAATGATGCACAAGGAGCTAAATATCAAGATTTATTAAATAAAATCAGAATTACTGTAGATGATAACGAAAGACTAAATTATACAAAAGAATTACAAAAAATATTTGTTGAAGATATTATTTGGATTCCTATAAATTCTATTCAGGGATATTGTTTAGGAAATGAAAAATTGCAGAATGTATCATTCTTGAATGATATTATAATGTTAACTAATGAAACTTCATTTGTTAATTAACATTTAAAGTGAAGCTACCTTTACAATTGTGTGATTATATTGTTAAGGTAGCTAAATATTTATTAAGGAGAAGAAAAATATGCAGTTTAATCGTTTTGGAAACATGGCTCCCCTAATAGATATGATGGTAAAGTCATATAAATTAATTAAAGAACAAATAGGCATTGAATGTTTTAATGTCCGTCTTCGAGAAATGAGATAATGGGATGTTTTTGATTGTCTTTATCTGTGACAAACAAATATGTCGTACTGAATTTAAAGACGTTAAGGCGTCTTTTTTTATTCTTTAATTGTATCTTTTTATAATAGTGGGAATAAAATAAACAATACATTAATATATTTTAATAAATACTTAATTTTAAGTTCCCAAAGGAGAGTGTATCATGAATTTTTTTAAAAAAAATAGACAATGCAAAAGTAGCACGCCTATAAAATTTACAGAAATATTAGGTTTAATGATAGCTGTTATAGGTGCTTTAATTATAATTCAAATACTTCCCATAAAAATATGGCTTTTTGTTTTGGGAATTCTGCTTGTTATACTTGGTTGCACTTTATTTAGACTTTTATAATATAAAGTATTTAATTTAATGCAAAAAAAATAATGGCTACAATAAGCCACTATTTATTATGTTCTTAGATAGCACGTTGTACATTTCCAGATCTAATACATCTTGTACAAACGAATTTTCTTGAAGGAACGCCATTTTGTAATACTCTAATTTTTCTTACGTTTGGCTTCCAAGTTCTTTTTATTTTTCTGTCTGAGTGTGTTATACTGTTACCAGATACAGTTCCTTTTCCACAAACTTCACAAAATTTAGCCATGTTTACACCTCCCATTTATTTCAACAAAATATTTTTATATTTCATCCTATTTAAGTATGCCATGACTTTAATTAAAAAAAAGTCAATTGCACTTCAAATCAACTCACTAATTTTAACATTAAAATTTAGATATTGCAATATTAAATTTTAATTAGTATAATATTTTGTGTAAATTCTTTTCAAATTAATATAAATTAACTTAAATTTTATAAAATAGTATATGATTGTAGATTTTGTTTGTAAAATATTGATAATAAGGTTATAATATGATTACGATTTTACCAGTTTGCGACTTTTGTCGCAAATTTCTGCAAGCTCACTTGCAAAAAAAACGACTTTCTGGTAAAAATCATAATATCAATATTAAAATTATTATATCTAAATTAATTATAATTTATGGGAGGTCACTTAATATGTCAATTAATGTTGTTAATGAATATGGAAATGTTACAATAGATGATCAAGCTTTTGCTACTATTGCAGGTTTAGCTGCTATGGAATGCTATGGTGTAGTTGGTATGTCTTCTAAAAATGCAACTGCAGGACTTTTTGAACTCTTAAAAAAAGAACAATTATCAAAAGGCATTAAAGTATCAGTACAGGACGATAAACTTAATATCGACTTATATACTGTTTTTCAATATGGTGTAAAAATATCGGTTGTTGCTTCAAATGTTATTGAAAGAATAAAATACAGTGTAGAAAATTTCTCAGGTGTTAAAGTAAATAAGGTAAATATTTTTGTACAAGGTATTAGAGTACAAAAATAATGAGGAGGAAATATGATAATTAATTCTATAGATAATGTTACATTTAAAAGGATGTTGCAAGGAGCTGCTATAAATTTAGAAAACAATAAAGCTCTTGTGGATTCTTTAAATGTATTCCCAGTTCCTGACGGAGATACAGGAACAAATATGAACTTAACTGTTCAATCAGCAATGAAAGAAATGAACAACGTTAAAGATGAAACTATAAGTAAATTAGCTGATGCAGTTGCTAATGGTTCATTAATGGGAGCAAGAGGAAACTCTGGTGTAATATTATCTCAGTTGTTTAGGGGCATGGCAAAAGGTCTAAACTCAGTTAATATAATTGACTCTAAAGTAATAGCTGAGTGCTTTAAATCTGCTTCTGATACTGCATATAAAGCTGTTATGAAACCAGTTGAAGGAACAATTTTAACTGTAGCAAGAGAAACTGCAGAAAGAGCTATGGTTACATATGTTGATTATAAGGATGTTTCATTATTTTTAGAATATCTTATTGAACAAGCTAAAGCAACTTTAAACCGAACACCTGAAATGTTAAAAGTACTAGCACAAGCTGGTGTTGTTGATGCAGGTGGAAAAGGTCTTATTTGTTTGCTTGAAGGAGCATTAGCTGCTTTAAAAGGCGTTGAAATTAAAAAAGAACAAACAGATACAAAAGTAGTTGTTGATACAGAGGCAGAAGTTTCTGAATTTGGCAGCGAAGATGAAATTTTGTATCAGTATTGTACAGAATTTATTATTAAAGGTGCTAAAAAAAGTTCGGATCATTTTTTAAGACAGATATTTGATAAAGGTGATTCCATAGTATGTGTTGGCAATGAAGATATAATTAAAGTTCATATACATACAAATGATCCAGGTCAAATTATAAGCATAGCTGTAAAATATGGAGAATTAATAAAACTTAAAATAGATAATATGAAAGAGCAGTTTAGAGAAAAAATTAAAAATGCTCCAAAGAAAAACAAAGAAAAGAAGCAGTATGGTTTTATAGCAATTGGCGTTGGAGAAGGAATTAAAAAAGTATTCTCCGACTTAAATGTAGATGAGTTTTTAACTGGTGGTCAAACAATGAACCCTAGTACTGAAGACATAGTTGAAGCAGCTGAGAAAATAAATGCTGATCACATAATTGTTTTGCCTAATAATTCAAATATTATAATGGCAGCAAACCAAGCAAAAGAAGTATCAAGTAAAAATTTAAGTATCATACCAAGCAAAAGTATTCCACAAGGAATTTCTGCCATGCTTGCATTTAAAGATAATTTAGAATTAGAGCAAAATGTAATATCTATGACAGGTGCTATTAAAGAAGTTAAAACAGGACAAATAACTTATGCTGTTAGAGATACTGTTTTTAATGATATGGAAATTAAAAAAGACGAAATAATTGCATTATTTAATGGAGATATAGTTTCTCATGGAAATAATATAGAAAATCAAGCAGTTGAACTTATTAACAGCATGGTTGATGAGGATAGTTATTTAATAACTCTTTTCTATGGAGAAGATGCTGATAAAAATAATATAGAAGACTTAAAAGCAAGAATAGAAGAAGCAGCGCCTGACTGTGATGTTGAAATAATACATGGAGGACAGCCTCTTTACTATTATATTATTTCAGTAGAATAAGCGTGTATTATGTTAAATTATGATATTCAATTTTTAAAGGGAGTAGGCCCTAAAAAAGCAAAGCAATTAAATAAATTAAACATTTATTCTATAGAAGATTTGTTAAATTATTTTCCTATAAAATATGAAGATAGACAAAAAATTAGTGCTATAAATGATTTGAAAGATTTATCAGAAGAATCAAAAGTGTTATTAAAAATAAAATTATATGAAAATCCAAAAAAATCATCCCTTAAAAAAAATATGTCCATTATAAAGGCCGTAGGAAGGGATGATACTGGATTTATTTCTTTAACATTTTTTAATCAAGATTTTCTTATGGACAAGTTAAATATTTTTGATGAATTTTATGTATTTGGCAAAGTAAAACTATCATTTGGTAAATTTGAAATGACAAATCCAGAAATAGAAAATGTGGTAAATGACCATAAAGTAGGTAAAATCATGCCTATTTATGGGTTAACATATGGACTTTCTAATAATGAACTTACTAAATTAACTTCCCTTGCCATAAAAACATATTTTGATAAAATTGAAGATATAATACCAAATGAAATAATGTTAAAATATAAATTAATTTCAAGAAAAAATGCAATTAGGTATTTGCATTTTCCAATAGATAATAGAAAATATTCTGTAGCTAAAAAAACTATTGCATTTGAAAAACTATTAATAATGCAAATCGGTCTTTTATCTATAAAAAATAACTTAAAGACTGATTTGCCAGGTATTGAATTTAATGATGATACTTTATCAAAAGCACTTTTAAAATGTTTACCATATGAATTAACAAATGCTCAGAAAAAAGTAATATCAGAAATAAAAGAAGATATGAAATTAAATAAACCTATGAACAGATTAGTTCAAGGTGATGTTGGTTCTGGAAAAACTATAGTTGCATTTTATGCTATGTTAATAGCTGTTAAAAGTAATTATCAAACGTCCATGATGGCACCTACAGAAATATTAGCTATGCAGCATTATGAAGCTTTAATAGAACTTATAAATAAGTTAAATATAAATGTAAATGTTGCATTTTTATCTGGCTCAACAAAAGCTAAAGAAAAAAGAGAAATATTATTTAATTTGGAAAATGGAAATATAGATATAATAATAGGAACCCATGCTCTTATTGAAGATAAAGTAATATTTAAGAATATAGGTTTAGTAGTAACTGATGAACAACATCGTTTTGGTGTTAGGCAAAGAGCAATGCTTTCAAATAAAGGAAAAAATCCTGATTTACTTGTAATGACTGCTACACCTATTCCAAGAACTTTAGCACTTATGTTTTATGGTGATTTAGATATTTCCATAATAGATGAAATGCCTCCTAATAGGCAGGTAATTCAAACAAGTATAATTAAAGGCAATGAAAAACAAGAAGCCTATGATTTTATAAAAGAAAATATAATACAAGGTAGACAATGTTATATTGTAGCTCCCTTAGTAGAAGAATCAGAAAATCTTGAAGCAGATTCTGCAGAGGAAATCTTTGAAGAATTAAAATCTTCTCAATTTGTAAAATTTAATCTTGGATTATTGCATGGAAAAATGAAAAATTCTGAAAAAGAAATTGTTATGAAGGATTTTTATGATGGAAAAATAAATGTATTAATTTCAACTACTGTTATAGAAGTTGGTGTAAATGTACCAAATGCGGTTATAATGTTAGTATTAAATGCTGAAAGATTTGGATTAGCTCAGCTTCATCAGTTAAGAGGCAGGGTTGGAAGAGGTAAGCATCAATCATATTGTATTTTAGTTAATGAAAGTAAATCTAAAAATTCTAAAGACAGAATGAATATATTAAAAAATACTAATAATGGATTTTTAATTGCAGAAGAAGATTTGAGGTTAAGAGGTCCTGGAGACTTCTTTGGTACACGACAAAGTGGTTTGTCGAAATATGAAATAAAAAGTATAATAAGTAATGTTGAGGTAGTAAAAGAAGTACAGCTACTATCAAAACAAATAATACAGGAAAATCCTAACCTTGAAGGTGAAGATTACATAAATTTTAAAAAAGAAATATTGAATTTATTTCAAGATGAAAATATTATTTTCAATTGACATAAAGACAGGAAGTGAAATATGAGGATAATATCAGGTATAAACAAAGGAAAAAAACTTTTTGCTCCTGAAGGAATGTCCGTAAGGCCAACAAGTGATAAAATTAAAGAATCATTATTTAACATTTTAGGTTTCATTGATGAAGAATCAGTTGTGCTTGACTTGTTTGCTGGTTCAGGTAATGTTGGAATAGAATTTATTGCAAGAGGTGCTAAGCAGTGCTATTTTGTAGATTCTTCTCATAATAGTTTAAGTTTTGTTAAAAAGAATTTAGCTCTATGCCAATTTGAGAATAAATCAAAAGTTATTCAAAGTGATTATGGAAAAGCTATTGAAAATTTGTCAAATATGAATTTGAAATTTGATTATATTTTTGCAGATCCTCCATATGCATTAAATTGTAGCGCTAAGATCGCTAAGCTTATTTTTGAAAATAATTTATTAGCTGATGACGGAATGTTGATTATTGAAAGTGATAAATCAGAAAAAATATTTGAAGAAGAATTTGAAAGTATTATAAAATATAAAGAAAAAATTTATGGTAGAACAAGAATCAGCATTATGATGTTGTCGGAGGATTAAATGAAAGTTTTATATGCAGGAAGTTTCGATCCAATCACATGTGGACATCTTGATTTAATAAGAAGATGTTCCGAAAAATTTGATGAAGTTGTTGTAACAGTTTTTAATAACGTTGCTAAAAGATATACATTTGAATTAGAAGAAAGAGTTGAACTTGCAAGGGGAGCAGTAAAACATTTAAAGAATGTAACTGTTGATTATTCAAGTGATATGGTAGCTCATTATTGCAAAAATAATGATATAAAAGTTGTAATAAGAGGGTTAAGGGCAGTATCTGATTATGAATATGAACTTAATTTATCTGCTTATAATAGATATATATTTGAAGAATTAGAAACAGTATTTATGGTAGCTTCACATGAATATTCTTTTGTAAGTTCAAGCGGCGTTAAAGAAATCGCAATGTATAGTGAAAAATTTAAAGGACTTGTACCAGAAAATGTTGCAGAACCACTAAGGAAAAAATTAGGGAGGTAAAATATTATGGATATGGATATTTTAAATTTATTGGAGAAAATAGAAGATATAGCAGAAGATGCTTCTAAACTTCCTTTGTCAAGTAAAGTAATGATAGACAAAGAGGAATTATTAGAGGTTATAAATGAAATTAGATTAAAGCTTCCTGATGAAATAAATAGAGCGTCATGGGTTGCTAAAGAAAGACAAAGAATTTTAAGTGAAGCTCAATCTGAAGCGGATGATTATTTACAAAAAATTAAAGAACAACAAAAAATGCTTATAGAAGAATCAGAAATTATAAAACATGCAAATCAATATGCTGAACAAATATTGAGAGATGCTGAATTAAAAGCTAACGATATGAAAGTTGGAGCATATAATTACAGCGACCATATATTATCAAATCTTCAGAATAAAATTGTTGAGATAAATGATATTATAGATCAGAATAGAAGTGTTTTGAAAAATATGTAATTAATATTAGGACAACCATTTAAATGCTGGACGGCTATTAAAGGTGGTTGTTGTTTGTTTATAAAAAAAGAACAAAAATAAATTAATCAAATTATTTTTGTTCTTTTTAGGTACGCACCGCTTTTGCGAATAAAACCATTTCGCAGCGGGAGCGTACCTTTTACATTTCTGATCTATACTTGTTCATTATTTTTGAGAATAGTTGACCAGTTGTTGGTGGTGTGATTGTTATTGCATTAGCGCCTGCTTGTATTGTTTCGGTTATATTTTCAGGCTTTGGCCCACCAGTTGCAATTATAGGAAAGTGAGGGTGTTTTTCTCTTATAGCTCTAACTATTTTTGCTGTGTTAACACCACCTGAAACATTAAAAATTGAAACCCCTGCTTTTATTCTTGATTCAAAATCTTCTTTTTCTGAAACTATGGTAATTATAATAGGAATATCAAGTCTTTTTTTCATCTCAGAAATAAGTTCATTTGGAGTAGGAGCGTTCATAACAACGCCATATGCTCCGTTTAATTCAGCATTTATGGCTATATCAAGAGACCTTTGACCAGTTGTTATACCGCCTCCAACACCTACAAACACAGGAGTGGATGAAATTTCGATTATGGCTTGATTAATAGAAAGCTGTGGAGTATATGGATATACAGCTATAACACCATCTGCATTATTATTTTTAATAATGGCTAAGTCAGTTGAAAATATTAATGATTTAATTCTTTTTCCAAATATATTTATACCACTTGCATTATAAATTTCTATTGGCATTTGTATCGGTTTTTTCTTTAGTTCTGATTCAATAGTAGGAATAAATTTTCTATTTCTTATTAGGTTGCTGTCGATTATTTCTTCATTAATTTCAGAGCTGTAATTATCGTGGATCATATTACCTCCTTTAAATGTTCTTATTATTTTGTAACAATTATTGTTTGTCGTCTTGCAATATAATACTAACATTATATATTATTTTTCTTAATAAATCATTAAAATATTTATTTAATGTGATATTTTTTTAAAAATATATTTGTATTTTGCAATAATTTGTAAAAAAATCAAATAAATGGAGCCTTAATAATAAAAAGTTCTATGCAAAATAAAAATAAAAATATATAATGTTATAAAAGGGGAGATATTATTTATGTTGTGCTTTAAGAATGAAACTTCTTTAAAACATATTGGAACGCAGGATATTGTAACAGAGCGTTTTTTTCTTAGAAAATTTCAAATAGAAGATTTAAATGACATTTACAATAATTGGACCAGCGATTCTGAGGCTGCAAAATATAATGCATGGAAAATACATTCAAGCATAAATGTTACTAAAGAATATTTAAATGAATGGATTAAACAATATGAAAAAAAAGATTACTATTTGTGGGCTATAACGGATAAGAAATCTAAGGAAGTTATTGGTTCTATTTCAGCCTCAAATATAAAAAATAAAAAGCTCTACTGTGAAATTGGATATACTGTATCAAGGAAATACTGGAACAAAGGTATAGCCACTGAAGTTTTAATAAATGTACTTAATTTTTTAACTATTAAAGTTGGATTTAAAAATATAAGAGCCTATCATGATGTTAAAAATATAGCTTCAGGAAAAGTAATGCAAAAATCAGGCATGAAATATGTTCAAAACAAAAAACAATTTTTTTTAAACAGCGAAAAATTAGTTATGGATTGTTGTGTTTATGACTATAAAACTTAATTTGTTAGCGATATCACAATAAAATGAGAAATAAATAAGAATAAATTATTGATTTTATTAAAGATTATGTTATAATAGAGTGGTTAATTATGAATAAGATGATTACAATGAAACAATTTTGATTATTTTACATAAACTAAAGTGAACATGGAGGAAAAATGAGTTCTAAAATAATAAGCAAAGAAAAAAATATAGTTACTATTGAATTTACTATTTCAAATGAGGATTTCTTAAAGGCTGTTGATAAAGCATATTTAAAAGTTAAAAATGATATCGCTATTCAAGGCTTTAGAAAAGGAAAAGCACCAAAACATATAATTGAAAAGAAATACGGCAAAAGCGTATTCTATGATGATGCTATGGATATAGCTATTCAACAAGCTTATCCTGTTGCTGTTACTGAATTAAATCTTGATGTTATAGATAGCCCTAAAATAGATATCGAAAAATTTGAAGAAGGTCAAGAAATTGTAATTAAAGCTGACGTTGAAGTTATGCCTGAAGTAGAACTTTGTGATTACAATAATGTTGAAGTTGAAAAATTTGAAATAAATGTAACTGATGAAGATGTTGAAAAAGAATTAAAAGCTATTCAAGAAAAAAATGCAAGAATAGTTGAAATAACAGATAGAGCTGTACAAAATGGAGATACTTTAATTATTGATTATGCTGGTTTTGTTGGAGAAGAACAATTCGAAGGCGGTACAGCAGAAAACCAAACTCTTGAAATAGGTTCTAACACATTTATTCCTGGATTTGAAGAACAATTAATAGGCAAAAATAAAGATGAAGAAATAGAAGTTAATGTGACATTCCCTGAAGAATATCATTCAGAAGATTTACAAGGAAAAGCTGCTATATTCAAAGTTAAAATTCATGAAATAAAAGCAAAAGAACTTCCAGCTATTGATGATGAATTTGCTAAAGATGTAAGTGAATTTGATACTTTAGAAGAATTAAAAGCAGATACAAGATCAACATTAGAACAAAAAGCTAAAGACCAAGTAGAAGTAACAAACAGCAACAATGTTATTACTAAAGTTGTTAATGATTCAAAATTAGATGTTCCAAATGTTTTAGTAGAAAGAGAATTGACTTATATGGTACAAAACTATGAGCAACAATTCCGTCAACAAGGATTTACAGGTAAAGAATATGATGATATAATTACTTCAATAGTAAATCAATATAAAGAAGATCCAAATGCAAAAAAACAAGCTGAATTTAACGTAAAAGCTGATTTAGTTCTTACAGCATTAGAAAAAGTAATTGAAGTTGAAATTACTGAAGAAGAATTAAATGAAGAAATAAACAAATTAGTTGATTCTTATGGAATTGAAGAAGAAAGAAAAGAAAATTTCAAAAAATCAATAATGGAAACAAACAAAGGCCAAATCGAAAATTCTTTAAGAAGAAAAAAAGTTATAGATAAAGTTATTGCAAAAGCTAAATTTGTAGATAAAGTAGAAGAAATTGAAGTTGCTGTAACAGAAGAAAATCAAGAAGAAAAATAATAATGTGCAATGGCCATTGGGAATTAACTAATTTATTAAGTTTAATTTAAGAAAATAATAGCAAAATAAAAGAGTAATATAAAAACCAAATTTGATAAATAAATGGAGGCATAAAATGGCATTAGTACCTTACGTAGTCGAACAAACTGGAAGAGGCGAAAGATCTTACGATATATATTCCAGACTTTTAAAAGATAGAATAGTAATATTAAGTGATGAAGTAAATGACGCAACAGCAAGTGTAATAGTTGCACAACTATTATTCCTTGAATCTGAAGATCCAGATAAAGATATTCAATTGTATATAAACTCACCTGGGGGCTCAATAACAGCAGGTATGGCAATTTATGATACTATGCAATATATTAAACCTGATGTTTCTACAATTTGTATTGGAATGGCAGCAAGCATGGGAGCATTTCTTTTGTTGTCAGGAGCAAAAGGTAAAAGATATGCATTACCTAATTCAGAAATAATGATCCATCAACCACTTGGTGGTATGAAAGGTCAGGCTTCTGATATAAAAATTCATGCTGATAGAATTATTAAAATCAGAGATACTTTAAATAACATAATCAGTGATAGAACTGGTCAGCCTTTGGCAAATGTTGAAAGAGATACTGATAGAGACAATTTTATGGATGCAGAGGAAGCCAAAGCATATGGCATAATAGATGATATTATTGCTAAAAGAAAATAAGGAGTGTTGTAATGAGCAAAAACAATGAAAAGCAAATAAAATGCTCTTTCTGTGGTAAATCTCAAGAACAAGTAAGAAGATTAATAGCAGGTCCAGATGTTTACATTTGTGATGAGTGTATTGAACTTTGCTATAATATTGTTGATGATGATGTAGAGTCATTCGAAGAGTATGATTTTGCAGAACTTCCTAAGCCTAAAGAAATGAAAATGAAACTTGATGAATATGTAATAAAACAAGATAATGCTAAAAAGGCTTTAGCAGTTGCTGTATACAATCATTACAAAAGAATAAATTACAAAACCAAAAGTGATGGTGTTGAAATACAAAAGAGTAATATCCTTTTATTAGGACCTACTGGTAGTGGTAAAACATATTTAGCTCAAACATTAGCTAAGTTACTTAATGTTCCATTTGCTATAGCAGATGCTACTTCTTTAACTGAAGCAGGATATGTTGGAGAAGATGTTGAAAATATACTTTTAAAACTTTTACAATCTGCTGATTTTGATATAGAAAAAGCTGAAAAAGGTATAATCTATATTGATGAGATAGATAAAATTTCTCGAAGATCTGATAATCCGTCCATCACTCGTGATGTAAGCGGTGAAGGTGTTCAGCAAGCACTTTTGAAAATATTAGAAGGCACTGTTGCAAATGTTCCTCCACAAGGTGGAAGGAAACATCCGCATCAAGAATTTATACAAATAGATACAACTAATATTTTATTTATTCTTGGTGGTGCATTTGATGGTATTGAAAAAATTATTCAAAAAAGAATTGGTAAGAAAAGCATAGGCTTTGGAGCTGATATATCAGAAAATGTTGTAAAAGATACTGAAAAACTTTTAAAACAAGTACAATCACAGGACCTTTTGAAATTCGGTTTAATACCAGAATTTATAGGAAGACTTCCAGTAATTGTTGCTCTTGATAAATTGGATAAAGAAGCTTTAGTAACAATTCTTACTGAGCCTAAAAATGCTTTAGTTAAACAATATAAAGAATTATTTAAAATTGATAATGTTGAATTAGAAATTGAAAATGAAGCTTTAGAAGAGATTGCTGAAAAGGCATTACAAATGAATACTGGAGCAAGAGGTTTAAGGGGTATTCTCGAAACTACTATGACAGATGTCATGTTTGAAATACCGTCAAGAAACGATATTAAAAAATGTGTCATTACAAAAGACACTATTGTAAATAAAAGCGAGCCTAAGTTAGTGTTAAGCAAAAAGGCTTTAGTAGATAAAGAAGAAAACGCATCATAAAACTGCCTGCCTAAACGTAGGCAGTTTTTAACTATGTCTTGCTTAATAGGGGAGATTAAATTTAAATGATAAAAAATTACATTATAGAAAATAAAAAGTTACCTTTGATTCCAATTAGAGGTATTGGTATATTTCCTAATATGGTAATTCATTTTGATATAGGAAGAGAAAAATCTATAAATGCATTAGAAGAAGCAATGCTTGAAGATTCTGATATTTTTCTTACAGTTCAAAAAGAACCTGATATAGATATACCAAAAGAAGATGACTTTTATGATATAGGCGTAGTTTGTAAAATAAAACAAATGATAAAAATGCCTGGAGATAATATTAGAGTTTTAGTTGAAGGATTAAATAGAGCTAAAATAAAAGAAATTACTCAAGAAGATCCATACTTTGAAGCAGTACTAGAAGAATATGTATATGATGAAAATGCCATTTCTGATGAAAAATTAGAAGCTATGATAAGAGTGTCAACTGATAAATTTAATGAGTATATTCAATCTTATTCTAAAATTTCACCTGATGCTGTGTCATCTATTTCTGGTATAAATAATCCTGATAAATTAGCAGATGCAATAGCATCTTATATTTATTTAAAGTCTGGAGATAAGCAAGTTATACTTGAATTATTGGACCCTTATGATAGACTTGAAAAAATAAATAGTTTATTAGCAAAAGAAATAAAAGTATTGCAAATAGAAAATGATATCAATGAACAAGTTAAAAGACAAGTTAATGAAGTTCAAAGAGATTATTATTTAAAAGAACAAATGAAAGCTATACAAAAAGAATTAGGCGAAGATGAAAGCACTGAAGCAGAAGTTGAAGAGTATTTGAATAAAATTTCTAAAGCAGGAATGATTAAAGAAGTTAGAGAAAAAGCTGAAAAAGAAATAAACAGATTATTAAAAATATCTTCATCATCTCCTGATGCAGGTGTTATAAGAACTTATGTTGATTGGCTTTTAGACATGCCATGGGATAAAAAATCTAAAGATAATTCGGATTTGAAAAAAGCAAGGCAAATTTTAAAAGAAGACCACTATGGTTTAGAAGAAGTTAAAGAAAGAATACTTGAATATCTTGCTGTAAAACATATTAATAAAAGTATGAAAGGTCCTATACTATGTTTTGTTGGACCTCCTGGAGTTGGTAAAACTTCTATTGCTAAATCAATAGCAAGAGCCATGAATAGAAAATACGTGCGTATTTCTCTTGGTGGTGTTAGAGATGAAGCTGAAATTAGAGGTCACAGAAGAACATATATAGGGGCTATTCCTGGAAGAATAATTTCATCAATAGCTAAAGTTAAAACTAACAATCCAGTATTCTTGTTTGATGAGATAGATAAGCTTGCAAGTGATTATAAAGGGGATCCAGCTTCTGCTTTATTAGAAGTTTTAGACCCAGAGCAAAATAAAACATTTACTGATCATTATTTAGAAGTACCGTTTAATTTAGAAAATGTGATGTTTATTACAACTGCTAATTCAACTTCTACAATACCAGGTCCTTTACTTGATAGAATGGAAGTAATAGAGATATCTGGTTATACTGAAGAAGAAAAATTAAATATTGCTGAAAAATATTTAGTAAGAAAACAGCTTGATGAACATGGTTTAAAAGAAAAACAAGTTAATATATCTGAAAATGCAATTATAGATGTAATTCAAAAATACACAAGGGAATCCGGTGTTAGAAGTTTAGAAAGAAATATTGGTAAATTAGTAAGAAAAGCAACTGTTAAAATAGTTGAAGATAGCAAAAAATCTGTTACAATTAATTCGGGTAATCTTAAAAATTATCTTGGTGCTCCAAAATATGATTTTGAAACTATTTATGAGCAAAATCAAATAGGAGTAGTAACTGGTTTAGCATGGACTCAAGTTGGTGGAGAAACTTTATTTATTGAAGTTAACACAATGAAAGGCGATGGAAAACTTCAACTTACTGGTCAGCTTGGGGATGTAATGAAAGAATCTGCTATGGCAGCATTAAGTTATATTAAAGCTAATAATGAAAAATTTAATATAGATGAAAAATTATTTAAAGAAACTGATATTCATGTTCATGTACCAGAAGGTGCTATTCCAAAGGACGGTCCTTCAGCTGGTATTACTATGGCTACAGCGTTGATTTCTGCTTTAACAAAAAGACCTGTAAGAAAAGATGTTGCTATGACAGGTGAAATTACTATTACTGGAAGGGTTCTTCCTATTGGTGGGTTAAAAGAGAAACTTCTTGCTGCTAAAAGAGCAGGGATTAAGAAAATTATTCTTTGTAATAAAAATAAAGCTGATGTTGAAAGAATAGAATCTAAAATTATACGTACACTAGAGATTGTTTATGTAAATAAAATTGAAGAAGTTATAAAAGAGGCTTTTGTTGATAGTAATGAAAGCATAGATAAATAGTTAAAAGAATAAATAAAATAAGTTATTGCTGTTGTTGTTTAAAAGTTATTTGAAATCATGGGGATTAAATTAGAAATTTTATCCCTCCAAGCTACTATTTTGGAAATTGTTACTTCAAGAAGGAAAACAAAGGCACACATCCGCTACGCTAAGTGTGCCAAAACTGTTTTTCTTCTTTCGTACAATTTCTCAAAATCTCCGCAAGTCGGTTTAAAATTTTCTAATTTAATCCTACATTGTTTGTAGCTATTGTTAGTTAGTTTGGGTATATGTTATTGATAATTTTTAATGATGGTATAATAGTTTCATAAATATAATGGAAATATGGTTATTACCCAAAAAGTATATACATGTCATTCTGAGCTATAGCGAAGAATCTTAAAACGTTGAGTTTATTAGATCCTTCGCTATAGCTCAGGATGACAGTAACAGAAATTTAACATATTGGATTAAATTGATGGTATAATATATTTTATAAAATAGTTTCAATTATAATGAAACTTGGGAAAAAGAAAAAGAGGGAAAATATAATATGATAATAAGAAAAGCAGAAATTTTAATTTCAGCTGTAAAGAGAGAACAGTATCCGGAAACTGTGGGTCCTGAAATTGCTTTTGCGGGTAAATCTAATGTTGGTAAATCTTCTATGATTAATGCAATGCTAAATAGAAAAAAACTTGCAAGGACTAGTGCTGCGCCTGGTAAAACTCAAACAATAAACTTTTATAATATTAATGATCATTTTAATTTTGTAGATTTACCTGGTTATGGTTATGCGAAAGTTTCTAAAACTGAAAAAGATAAATGGGGAAAGATGATTGAAACTTATTTGAAATCAAGATCTCAATTAAGAGAAGTTTTCTTGCTTGTTGATATTAGACATGAGCCTGGTAAAAATGATCAGCAGATGTATGAATGGATTAAAAGTTTTAATTATAAAGGATATGTAATGGCTACTAAAGCTGATAAACTTTCAAGATCTCAGCAAATTAGAGCTATAGCCGTAATAAAGAAATGCCTTGATATAAAAGATAACAGTTTAATTATGCCTTTTTCATCATCTTCTAAAGCTGGAGTAGAAGAAGCTTGGACTTTATTCGAAGATATTTTAGGAGTAAATGATAATGATAAAATGGATGAAATAACTGAAATAAATGAAGAAATTGAATAGAAGACAATATACGATAAAATATGCTAAATAAATTTATTAAATTAAAAATAATTTGACAAGCATTGCAAATTAATGTACAAGTCTGATTAAGGCATTATTTTTAGGGTATATTAATTATGCATAGGAGGTCAAGTTATGAATTATAAAATGGTGAAGAAAATCAATTCAGATATAAATATTGTCAAGTATACTGTAGATGATATTCTTCTAAAATTTCAAGGTTGTTTAGCAGATAATACTTTTTTTAATACAAAATTAATATTAAATGAACTTTTGATAAATGGAGTAATACACGGAAACTCACAAGATAAAAATAAATTGTTATATATAGATGTAACATTAAATAATTCAAGTTTAATAATAAGCGTTTCAGATGAAGGAACCGGCGTTAATTATAGACACAAGAAATTTGGTGAATATGATTTCTGTGAGTCGGGCAGGGGACTTACGTTAGTCGAGGGTTTATCTGATAAATTTTTAGTTGATGGCAACAAAGTCACTTGTGTTCAATATTTAAAATAAACATTTAAATTTAATGTAATTTTTGATATAATAAACACTGAACAACAATTAGGTGTTTATTTTTTGCATGCCCATATGCCCTAACCCCATTTATCAGGTGCTTTTCCTGAGAAATGTTTGGTAGGTCAACCGCAACGATCACCAGCTTGTCATCCTGAGCGATAGCGAAGGATCTTATGATTTCTATGTTATTAGATTCTTCGCTGCCGCTCAGATAAGCGAAAAACAAAATCTTATTTTTGATTTTGTGTTTTTCGCTTAGTTTGTTCATCTAATGACATATATGCATTTTGAGAGTAATACCATAAATAATATATAACACATTGTAACTTAAATTGGAGAGCTATGGACAGTAATCACATAGAAAAAGAAGAAAAATTAAATAATACAAACAATATAGAAGCTCCAAATAT
>JARBUP010000227.1 GCA_029239575.1 Bacillota bacterium | reverse complement strand
TTGAAAATATATTTTGCATTTTCAATAGAAAGCATTCTGTCTGCTACGTGAGGAGTGTGAATTGCTTCTGTAGGCATTCCTAAAAGCTGTAATCCTTGATTAGTCCAAATAGAAACTAAGTTAAACATTGCATCTTGTAAATGTCCTTTAAATATATTTCCTGTCATGAATTTTGTAGGAGGCATATATTTTAAAGGTGCATTAGGGAATATTTCTCTTGCCATTTGAGCTTGAGATAATTCTAATAAAAATCCGTTTTCTAAATTAGGATCCATTTCAAACGCATGACCCAATCCCATTTGTTCTTCAGGTAAGCCAGCTTTTAATGCAAATTGTTCATTAATAAATTGTGATGCTAAAACTGTATGTGCTTCTTCTACTGCGTCAGCTGTAGTAAGGTAATTGTCTTCGCCTGTGTTGATTATTACTCCTGCAAAACCGTTTATGATTCTTGAGAAATATTGGTCAACTAATGTTCTTTGCATGTTAATATCTCTGAAAAGAATTCCATAAAGAGCATCGTTAAGCATAACATCAAGTCTTTCTAATGCTCCCATTGCAGCTATTTCTGGCATACAAAGTCCTGAACAATAGTTACATAATCTAATATATCTTCCTACATCTTCACCAACTTCATCCAATGCTTTACGCATTATTCTGAAGTTTTCTTGTGTAGCGTATGTTCCTCCGAAACCTTCTGTAGTTGGTCCGAATGGTACATAGTCTAACAAACTTTGGCCTGTTGTACGTATAACTGCTATTATATCAGCACCCTGTCTTGCAGCAGCTTGAGCTTGGATTACATCTTCATATATATTTCCTGTTGCAACAATTACATATAAATAAGGTTTAGCACCTTCACCTATTGTACTTAAATAATTTTCTCTTGTTGCACGATTAGATTTAATTTTTTCAACTGTTTTTTCAGCAACTGAATAAACAGCTTCTTCAATTTTTTTACTGTCAGCTATAGGAAGTTTTGTTATATCCACTTCACCTGTGCTGATTTTTTCTGCTATTTCTTGAGGTGTTAAGTTTAAATTAACTATTGCATTTCCAATCCAAAATGCTGCACCTCTTGATAATCCTCCACCTTCAACTATATTATCAACTAATACATTTGGTAATGGTTTTTCTATTTCATCAACGCCATCAACGCCCATAAGTCTTGTAACTGTACGTTCTACAGCAACTGTAGTATGTTTATCTATAAAAAGCTGTGTGCTGTCTGCAATATTTTTAGCAGCGGAACGAGCGCTGTCGATTATATTTTTATTGAGATTTAATTTGCTCTCCATTTTTACCTCCATTTTGTTTTGGGTGATTTGGGGACGGAGCTTTCGCTGCTTGGGGACGGACCCTTTTCTGCAAAAGGTCCGTCCCTAAATCACCCTTTTTATTATAAATATCTTTCAGCATCTATGATTATTTCTTCATCTATGCCTGCTAATTTTGCTATATTTAAAGCATCTTTTGGTGTAAAACTTTGATATTTTACTTCTATTAATCGGTAGTCCATAAATTTAGATATTTGGTCAATATTTTTTATGAATCCTTCACCTTTAATATTTTCATCATCATATTTCAACCCTGCTACTTGTAAATTTTGAACTTCTTCATCATTTGCCACATTATCATAATGTGTTGTTATAACTGTTATACAATCTCTTTTTTTCAAATAGTTTACTACTGCCTTTGTAATAGCATATCCTTCTTTAGGATTTGTACCTCCAGCAAGTTCATCTATAAGTATGAGACTTCTTTTATTTGAATTTTCTAATGCCTCTTTTAAATTTACTATTTCTGCCCCAAATGTGCTTAATCCCTTTTCTATTGATTGATCATCACCAACAGAAATGTATAAATGTTCAAATAAGCACAGTTTTGCATAATCACATGGTACGAACAAACCGAAGCTAACAGAAGAAATTATTTGCCCTATCATTCTTAGGCTAACTGTTTTGCCGCCCATGTTAGCACCAGTGATGCATACTACATTTTTATTAATGGATACATCCACAGGCACATATTCTTTGTGTTTTTCTTTTAATGTTTCTGCGAGTTTTAAATTTCTTCCACCTTTTATTATTAATTCAAGGTTTTTAGTAATTTCAGGTTCTACAGAATTCGTCTTTTGTGCATGATTAGCTTTTGCAATTAAAAAATCTATTCGCCCTATTGCATTTATATTTTCAACTATTTCATCATAATTATTTTTTATTTCTGTAGAAATATTTTTTCTAATTTTGAATTCTTCTTTTTCTTCATTTAAAGTCAGTATTTCAATAGTTTTTTCTAAATTGTCAATTTTCTGATTATTTTTCAAAGTAAATATTATGTTTAAATAATTTTCTCCTGAAACCCTCAAGTTTTCATCTTTTAATAGATTTTCTATCTTTTCTTTTTCAGCTTTATTTATTGTTATTTCATCTCTTAAATTTAACTTTATGCCGTATTTAATTTTCAGATTATCTTTTATTTCTTTTTTAAATTGTCTTATCGCTATATCTGATTCTCTTTTTTCAAGGCGAATATTCCTTAGTTTCTTAGAATAATCGTCGTAAATATAAAATGTGTACAGCTTTTCGTCATTAGGATCTAATATTTCATTTAAATGTGGTAAAGATGTTATTTTTAAATCATCATATATGGTTATTAAAGTGCCTCTTAAACTTTTCACCAATTTTTCTGATTGAATCAAGAAATTTTTTACTTCAAACAACTCAACTATATCTAATGCCTGATCATTTTTTGCCCTAATAATTATTTCTTGTATGTTTTTAATATGTTTGAGTATATCAATTATTTCTCGCCTTTTTTTTGTATCTGTAAATGCCCTTATTTTATTAAATTCAATCAGCAACTCTTCCTCTTGGCCCTTAACAAAAGGTTGAGCTTCTTTTTTTGTTTTTATGCCATATTCAGTTATTGGTTTTATTTCATTTAAAATAAAATCAAAATTTATATTTCTCTTTGTATTATCTGACATAAAATTTTTCAATCTTCTTCACCACCTGAAACTACATCTATTATTTTTATCCCATGAATATAATGTTTTATTTTTGACTTAAATTCTTCACTATCGAAAAAATATCCTGATGGAGATAATGGATTTAAAGTTACTGCTATAACATCAATAGTATTTAACGATTTAATTTTAAGCCCTTTTCTCTTTAAATCATTCCATAGAGTTGAATCTATGAAAATTTTTGTTCCATCCTCTATTATAATATCAAAATTTTTTATAAATTCAGAGTTAACTATATCTTTTAATAAAATAGATGTAACTGCTCCTTTTATATATACAAAAGCAGTGTTTTCATTTATTTTATCATTTATTTTTTTGCCACCCGTTATACTTGTTTCAATATCAGGTATAATCACATTACCATCATTTTGTATTATACATGTTTTATTTATTTCTTTTATAATTTTTTTAACTTCAACAGTAGGTTCTTTGAAACTATAGCATTCAACAGCATGAACTGTTTTTTCTATAACTTTTTTCATATCACGGCTTATAACTGCTCCTGTTGCAACAATACAAGCATCTGTAATTATAGGTGAAGAAACAGCTTTTCTGTCTATAGCTCCATCCACTAATACAACTTCAGCACCATAAAAATTAAGGCGCTTCAATACGATTTTCATATCTTTTGCGCTAACAGGTCCAGCAATCTGAATATTGCCTCCCTGTCTTACTTTAGCTAATATTACTTCGCCCATTGGAGTATTTATATCAGTGGATTCAAGAATTTCTACTTTACAATCAGAAAGCATTAAAGCCCTTTTTGCAGTTGCAACAAGCATTCCTTCTGTGACATAAATGGATGGTTTGTGAGTTTGTGTTACTAAATCTACACTTTCCCCATCCCTGCCAGTTGAAGTTATACCTATGGATAAATTATGTTCATATGCTTCTTCTATGAGATAATTGAGCGCCACTGTTTTGCCAGCATTTTTAGCAAGCCCAACAATGGATATGGATTTATAATTTTTATTTTTAATTATTTCAATTAATCTCATAAATACCTCGCAGTTTGGGGACGGAGCTTTCGCTGATTGGGGACGGACCCTTTTCTGCAAAAGCTCCGTCCCTAAATCTCCTAAATATCTTAAATATATTAGTGCTTAACTCTGTCTCTTCTTTCAAGTTTTGTAGGTTCTAATGCTAAATCATTTCCAGCTAATAGTCCTGCAACTCCTGTTAATGGATCTTTTTTCTTACCTTGGCATACATCGCATGTGCATTCTAATTTTGGTAAATGTGGCTCTGTATATGTTGTTATAACACCTTCATAATTTCTAAGAATTACTTTGTCTGCGGATTGTGATATAACATAATTTGGCATAACTGGAGTTTTTCCTCCACCACCAGGTGCATCAACAACAAATGTTGGTACGCAATATCCTGAAGTATGTCCTCTTAAGCTTTCTATTATTTCAATACCAGTTGCAACTGAAGTTCTAAAATGTTCAATTCCTAAAGATAAGTCGCATTGGTAAATGTAATATGGTCTAACTCTATTTTTTACAAGTTCATGAACTAAATCTCTCATTATATGAGGGCAGTCATTAACTCCTCTTAATAATACTGATTGATTTCCAAGAGGTATACCTGCATCAGCTAATTTTCTTAAAGCTTCCTTAGCTTCATCAGTGAACTCATTTGGATGATTGAAATGAGTGTTTAACCAAATTGGGTGATATTTTTTAAGCATGTTTACTAAATCATCAGTAATTCTTTGTGGAAGAACAACTGGTGTTCTTGAACCAAGACGAATGATTTCAACATGTGGTATTTCTCTTAATTTTTTAATGATATATTCTAATTTACTGTCAGATACTAACAAACAATCTCCGCCTGATAACAATACGTCTCTAACTTGTGGAGTGTTTCTTATGTATTCAATACATTTATCAACATTATCCATAGAAACTTCATCATCACATCC
>JARBUP010000226.1 GCA_029239575.1 Bacillota bacterium | reverse complement strand
GAGTTTTTTCTTTTGCTAATATCATGACAATCTTATTAAAACTATATACAACACCCGATTTGCTAATCATAGAGGGAAGAAAGTATAAGGGATGTTGATGATTCTTTAATTCCATCTACTTTATATAATTCATCCTGTAATGCTTTTAATTCTAATGGAGTTGTGCACCTTACTTTCATCATAATGCACCAAGTTCCTGTAACTATATGACATTCTTCTATTACTAATTTTGGAATTTCTAATTTTTTTAATTCTATTAACATATTATCATAATTAGTTGTACGAACTCTTAAAGAAACTAAAGCATTTGTTGTATAACCAAGTTTAACCCAGTTTATGCTTGCTTTGTATCCTGAAATTATTTGTTGTTCTTCTAATTTATTTACTCTGTTATGAATTGCTGGTCTCGATAAATTTAACCTTTTTGATAATTCCTCATGGGATATTCTCCCTTCTTTTTCAATAATCTTAATTAGTTGCATATCAATTGAATCCATTTTACACCTCTACCCAAAATCTTGTTTTATTATTTAACTTACAAGTTTTCTTATGTTAAAATCTTAAATTAAATATACCACAATTATGCGTTTTGTAAACAGTTTTAATAAAAAATAAATATTTATAAACTTTTAGAAGGAATTATTTAAATAATTATTACAATTTTATATGATCATATTTTTTGTATAAAATAAAATGATATGGAAAATATAAGTATAAATATAAAATGGAGGATACATATGAAATTGAATAAAAAATTAATAATATTTTTAGTAGTGGTTTTTGCACTTAATTTAACAGCTTGTGCAAATGATAATGAAAACAATTCTAATAATCAAACAAACGAAAGCGATAGTGCTCAAAATAAAAATGCTGGAAATGAATATACTGCACAAGGTAGAATTGTAAAAATCGATGAAGAAGGCATACATATTCAAAATAAGGATAAAGTTGATATTTATAAAGTAAGTAAAGAAACATCAGGTAAATATTACGCTGGTGAATTTGTAGGAATTAATGCGCTTAGCACTGGAGATTATGAAGTAATATCTGATGAAAATTATGACTATAATAAGAGATATACATCTGAAGGCAACGAAATAAAAAGAGTAACAGGTACAATAGGTGATATAAATGATGATAGAATTACTACTGTTACAGAAATGGGAGACCTTGAGTTTATTAATACAGGGGATTTTGATTTAAAACCTGAGTCACAAGTTATGTTTGATTATGTTGAGATGAGTGGCGGAAATCAAGTTGTTTCTTTTTATGATGAAGCGTCTAAAATAACTGTAAATGTAAAAGAAATATCAAGAGGTACCGCTGGTACTATGAAAATATATGCAACAGCCGCTGATAATAAAGAATATGACATAAATGTTGGGCCTGATGCTGGAACTAATTTTGCTCATTCTTCTTTAAAAGTAGACGATGAAATAACTGTTTATCCAGAAACAATAACTGGAAATATTCCAGCCCAAGTTGAAGCAAAATTAGTAGTAAGAAATGAAGATAAATAAGTATAAATAATTTTTAATAATTTTTGCTAAAATAAAAATGGTTGGAATTAAAATAATTCAAACCATTTTTTTATATAATAAAATAAAAGAATATATTAAAATCACTTTATTATATTTAAAATTTATATTATAATATGATTACGCCCTAAAAGTCACTTGGTGACTTTTGGGTAAGAAAATTTTATATTTGGTTAATAAAAAATATAATTATTGAATTTAATTAACTAAAGGAGTAATATGGACGACTACATGAGAAAAGTAATAAACCTTGTGAACTTAAGCCAGGATTTACCTTTAAACCAAATAGTTTATAATGGATTAAGAACAGCTATTATAAAAGGTATTATACCTGTAGGGGAAAGAATAAATGAAAAAAAATATTCTATAGAATTAAATGTAAGCCGTACTCCAATAAGAGAAGCTTTATACAGAATACAAGCAGAAGGGTTAATAGATCATATTCCCAATAGTGGGTTTATAGTTAAAAAGGTTACTGTAGAGGATGCTGAGGAAATATATAAAATAAGAATTGCTTTGGACACACTGGCAACTATTAATGCTATGGAAAGAATGAAGGATGAAGATTTCAAGATGATGAAAGCACTCCTCGATAAAACAGAAGAATGCGAGGAAAGGGGAGACTTTTCTGCTGTTTTTAAACTTTTTGGGGATTTTAATAACATGATTTATGAATTTGCAAATATGCCCATGTTAAAAGTTATTATTCACAATATGAGAGATTATTTAGCTCGTTTCAGAGATATTTCTTTAATTGATGATAACAGGCGTAAAAAAGCATTTGATGAACATAAGCTTATATATTACTGCTTAAGAGATAAGGATGAGCGAGAATTAACAGAATTAATAAAAAAACATTTAATTTATTCGAGAAAATTTGTAATAGATGAAATAAAAAAACAGGATGATTTAGGAATATGAAAAAGGAAATTAAAGAAAAATTAAGTTTGAAGCTTGCTGAATATGCTCAACAGTCAATTTTGTATGAAGCTATTTTAACTCCAAAGCCTGGACTTGTGGATGCAGTTGATCAAGGTTCTCACAAAGATATGAATGTATTTACATTTATAGACAGTTCTACAAGTTTATTTAAATCATTTTATGATTATGTTGAAGCTGGTTTATCGTGTGAATATGATGAAAAAGTACTTTTTAATGAAATAAGAAAAATTGGAATTGAAGCTGAAAAGCATATGTTTGAAACTACAAAAAACATTAACACTCATAAAGGAATTAATTTTTCATTTGGAATTATACTTGCAGCTTCAGGTTATTATTTTAATACAAAAGCATATGAAAATATAACAAATTTTAATTCTGACGATTCTTCAGAAATAATAAATATAGTAAAAAAAATGACATGTGGTTTAGTAGAAAATGATTTTAAAAATATCCATAAAAAAGAAAAAGAAAATCTAACAAATGGAGAAAAACTTTATTTAAAAACAGGTTTTTCAGGTATTAGGGGAGAAGTGGAAAGTGGATTTCCTACTGTTTTTAATTTAGCCCTTCCACGTTTAAGGCAAACTTTAGCATTAGAAATGAGCTTAGAAAGAAAATTATTAGATGTTTTATTTCATATTATGAGTAAATCATCTGATTCAAATGTTGTAAATAGAGGCGGTTTAGAAACCCTTGAATTTGTAAATCAAGAAGCAAATAATTTTGTAGAAAATAATATAATTTTTCAAGATAATTATAAAGAAAAAATAGAAGAAATGAATAAAAGGTTTAAGGCAAAAAATATTAGTCCTGGCGGTTCTGCAGACTTGTTGTCCGTAACTATATATTTTGCATTACTTGAATCCTTATTATAGTATTTTGTTTTAAAAATGCATAATAAATATTATTTAAGTTTAACTAAGGTTTTGTTAATAATAAATGATAAATAAAGTAAAAAATAATAACCTCATATATAAATATTGAGGTTATTATTTTTTTTAATCTAATTTTATTTCTTTATAAAATATTTCCGTCTTTTATTAAAATATTTTCAATACACTCATGCATTTCAGAAATAGTGTGAGTTCTTCTGCTTGAACATATTTTTGCATCATTAGAACAAACAAAACATTTTCGCTTTGGAAGATTTAAATCATCCCTACTTACGCTTTGTACTTTATCATTATTCATATATAAAACATCAATATCAAAAAGTCTGCCAAGTGAAGTGTTTTCTTCCACGTAAGTCATTTTTTCTTTAATAAATAAATAGTTTGAATTAACTGCTTCAAAATATTCAGGACCTGTCTTTAAGTTTAATTGCTTAGAATAACGGGATTCCAAATCTTCGTTTTGAATGCAGTTAGAAATATTTTTAAGTCCATTTTGAAATATTTTATATAATGCATCATTGTTTTTTACAGGGCCAGGAATATTTAACTTAAATGAAATAATAGTACATTTAGGATATAAGAATAAAAGTTTTTTTATAAATTCCACTCTTTTTTCTCTGTTGTAAAGTACTTCTTCCAATGTGGGAATTGATCCTTCCTGCAAAAAAGTTTTAGAATTTTCCATCATTTATTTTATTTTTCTTACAACATCTATTAAACTTCCATCGCGATATTCAATTAACGCAACTATTTTATCATCATATTCTATAGCATCAGGTGTTCCGACAATAGAATATGCTTTTTCTTTAAGTTCCTCAATTGAAAACTTTGGTACAGGAAGATTTTTAAATAATTCAATTAAATCAGTTCTATTTGGATTTATAGCAATACCAATTTCTGTTACTAGTACATCTATGCTTTCACCAGGAGTTATTACAGTGTTAACTTTATCAACTACTGTAGGTATTCTTCCTCTTATTAATGGAGCAAGTATAATAGTTAACTTTGCACCAGCAGCAGTATCGGAGTGACCACCTGAAGCTCCTCTAATTACTCCATCAGAACCAGTCATAACATTTACATTAAAATTTGTGTCTATTTCTAATGCAGATAAAACTACTATATCAAGGTTGTTAACTGCAGCACCTTTGTTTCCTGGATTAGCGTAAAAAGATGCGCTTATTTCATAATGGTTTTCATTGTTTTTTATAGATTCTATTGCACCTGTATCAAATGTTTGTGTATCTATTATTTTTTCTATTAATCCTTCTTCAAGCATATCGCATAAGTGTTTAGTAAGTCCTCCTAATGCAAAACCTGCTTTTATTTCATTTTTTTTCATTTCTTCGCTTAAATATCGAGCTACAGCTAAAGATGAACCGCCTGTACCAGCTTGGAATGAAAAACCATTTTTAAAATAAGGAGAATGAGTTATTACATTACATGCGTTTTGAGCTATTAAAAGGTCTTTAGGATCCTTTGAAAATCTTGTTGCACCTTTTGCTATACCTTTTGGATCTCCTATTGAATCAACTACAACAACGTAATCAACATAATTTTGAGAAATGCTAATAGGCGTATTTGGGTATGGCATCAAAGTA
>JARBUP010000225.1 GCA_029239575.1 Bacillota bacterium | reverse complement strand
TGGTTTAACTACAATAATATCTCCAACTTCAACTTCATCAATAGATATTTTTAATTCTTTTCCATCTTTAATTATTATTGCTGTTTTAGGAGCTAAACCCATAAGTTTCTTAATAGCTTCAGATGTTTTTCCTTTTGTTACAGATTCTAAATATTTACCCAGAGTTATTAGAGTTAATATTGTTCCGCCTGCTTCAAAATATAATTCATTAGCATAATCTACATTACCAGCATTAATTTGATATATTGCGTAAATTCCGTATAGAAACGCTGCTGATGTACCTATTGCAATAAGAGTATCCATATTTGGATTTCCTCTGAACAATGATTTAAATCCAATTGTAAAGTATTTATAACCAACAATCATTGATGGTAATACTAATATTAACTGTACTATAGCAAAATTCCAAGGATTCATCATTGGATCAATTACTTCAGGAAGCTTTATGCCCAATTTGTCTCCAAGCATGTGACCCATTGCCATATACAACAAAGGCAATGTAAATATGGCTGAAATAATAAATCTATGCCACAATGACTTAATTTCTTTTTCTTTTCTTTCTTTGTCTGCATCAGTTGTTGAAGCTTCTTCTTCTATTGCTTTGTATCCAGCTTTTTCTATTGCTTGTTTTATTTCTGAAACTTTAACCTTAGATGGTTCGTAACTTATTGTTAAATTTTCAGTTGCAAAATTTACATTTGACTCAATTACACCACCAAGTTTTTTTGTAGCTTTTTCTACATTTTTAGCGCAAGCTGCACAAGTCATTCCTTGAATTTTCAAAGTTTTACTAATAGCTTCTGTAACTGCCTTATATCCAGCTTTTTCAATTGCGGCCTGAATATCACTTGCAGAAACTTTGCTTTCGTCAAAATTAATACTGAGTTTTTCTGTAGCGTAATTAACATTTGACTCCGTTACACCATCAAGTTTTTTTGTGACCCTTTCCACGCTTTTAGCACATGCCGCACAGGTCATACCTTCAATTTTAAAATTCTTTTCCAATTTCTACACCTCACTTTTTGTTTGTATTTTTAGTTTCCTGAACTTTTACTGGTTGAGTTTTGTTTAAGCCGCAGCAATCAAGCTTGCCGTTACCAAATGACTTGTCGTTTTCTTCACCTAATTTTTTTATAAAATTTTCAATAAATTTAAACATATTACTGCTCCTTTATTTTTGTATTATTTTTTCTAAAATATTAATTATTTCATCAATTTTTTCATCGCCTTTTTCTTCTTTAATAGCTTCTTTAACGCAATGATTAATATGCTGTCTTAAAATTAATATATTAGCTTTTTTTAATAAAGACTGTGCTGCAATTATTTGATTAGATATGTCCACACAATATCTGTCATCTTCAAGCATTTTTATTATGCCTTCTATTTGGCCTTTTGCAGTTTTTAAAGATGTTATTGCCTGAGTTTTTTCTTTATTCATTACTTCCTCCCAATTTATATTTATATTATCTTATTTATCTTATTTACTATTTACTATATTAGTTTACTACACTAACGGGGGGGGTATTTATTACATATTAACAGTTAATTATGAAGATATTATGAAGAAATATATAATTTATAAAATAATATCATTTAAATTTTTTAATCTCCAAAAATATCATCTAATCAATACTTTATCCAAAAATGTCATTTTTAATAATTTTTTTTACTGAATCACTTTAATACAATAATTATAATAAATATTTATGAAGATTTTATGAATTATCACCTATAAAATGCTGTTTAACTTCTGTGGATATGATTCTTAAATAATACCAAAATAAAAAAACTTACTAAAATATATTTATATTTTTAGTAAGTTTTTTATAATTTTATTGTTGATTCAATTTTTAAAGTTTATATATAGAAAACTATAAATTAGAATTTAAAAAATAAATATAATATATTAAATACATTCTATGACGAAATGTTATTGTTTTATATCAAATATTTTAACTATTTGGTCTGGATTTTCTCCCATTCCCATGTTGTCTTTACTTGCTTCTACAAATCTCCAACCGCTTCCATCAAGTTTGTTTATATCAAGACCTGCATCTATTAACGGCTGAGCTTTTAAAACAAAAATCATATCTGCATTATTGAGTCCTAGTTCTTCAGTCCATTGAACTTCATTGCCATCTCCTAAAAATAATCCGTAATGCTTTTGCTCTTCATGATATTTTATTTTGCTTGTATCATATTTCAATAACCTTCGCATAGAATCTTCAAATCCTTGTGCTTCTTCTTTTTCATCACTTACATTATATGGTTTTATTAAACGATTAGGAAGTTCTACTCCTTTATCATCTTTAGCTGCAGGCTCATAAAGCCATTCATTTTTATCAAGCTTATCGATGTCTAATCCAGCTTCAACTAATGGATCTGCCATAAGAACCATGGCAAAGTCTGCTTTGTTTGCTGACATATCTTTACTCCATTCAAATTTTTCACCTGATGGAAGTGCAAATCCCCAATGTTGTAATTCACTATGAAATCCTTTTGAATCAGGGTAAGCGCTGACTATGCTATTAAATGCTTTTAATCCATTATCCGCTGTTGCATCACCTGTTACAGTTCTCTGGCACCCTGCTAAAGTCAATATTGCTACTGAAAAAGCAAAAATAGTCGTTATTTTTTTAAATTTCATATAAATCTCCTTTATGATTCTTTAATTTATTATATTGTACTTAAAATTTGTGTAGATTTTATGTAGATATTATAACAATATAAATTTTTTTTAATTAACAAAATATAAAATTATATTATTACTATTACTTAGTATATCCAACATTTTTTAAACAATCATCTATGCTAAAAACATTTAACATAATGCTTACTTCATCATGCTTTGCAATAAAATTATTACAGTAACATCCCATATAATAAATATAAATTATTTATTTTTATTGTCATAAAAAAATACCCCTTATAAATAAATAAGAGGTATACACCATAATAAGCAATAATAGTTTTAAATATAATTACTCCATATATTTCTTTATTCTATCAATAATCTTACTTCTTAATTCATTAATAGCTGAAAATTCCATTTGTGGAATATAGCTTTTTTCCATTTCATCATGTTTTTTCTTTGCTTTATTTATTCTCTCAAATGCCTCATCAAGTAGCATTTCCTTCATTTTTAAATCTTTGTTAATCAATTCAGTAATAGCTTGAAGTTTGTCAGCAATCATCAAATCACTAATATCTATAACTTTTTCGGCTTTATTTATCATCTTGTTATTTACTGTCAAAGCAATACATAATTCCTCTACAATCACAGTCTGAATTATTTCAGGATTTAGCGGTTGGTGGTACAACTCAACATTATATCCTTTTAACAGCCATTCTTTAGCTAATAAACTTAATATATCACTTATACCCTTTGAATAATTTCCTTCAAACAAATAACATTTGAATTTATCGGATATAATTGTTTCTATATAATCAACTATTCCATCCGGTGTCAATGCGCTGTCAAACAAATGTCTCTCTTTGCCTTCCTTGCCTGAAATTTTTATATTATCCGTCAATTCTTCTTTAAGATTAAGTACAAGATTGTTATACTTTACTTTATCAATAGTTTTTTCTAAAGCATTTTCAACATCATCTTGAATCTCTTTTGCTCCCATAAGGTAATGATAAGAACTATTGAACAAATCCTTTATTTCCTCATTAAGACTTAATATAGTGTCCCGTTCAAGTTTGAAACCTTCTTCATTCCAAAATTCTCCGAAGTTAATTATTTCGTCTACAGCACCTGGATTTTTAGGATCCACTACATGTGGAGCTGTTCCATCTAAAAGCGCCACTTTAGCATCTTTTATTACAACTCCGTCCAATGAGTTATTATCAGATGAGCAATGATGCAATTCAACATCATATCCCAGGTTTATAAACTCAGCTGCTATAGCTTTCATGAAGCTACTTTTTCCAACTCCTGGGCCACCCTTTATACAATAAATTCTGTTTGCTTCATTTTTAGATATGATATAATCATAAAATGAATGGAATCCTTTGTAAGTATTTCCTCCTGGAAATACTTCCTTAACATTTCCTTGATTTGACATTTATTAAACTCCTTAGATAATATAAATTTTACAACTATATTATGTATAAGAAACTATAATTGCCATTCATTTTATTATATATTTTTAATTTTTTAATAAACTTCTTCTTTATAATACATAATTCTGATTTAAATTGAATTTGTATAATAAATTTCATTTTTTTTTATTGTTTTATTTCTGAATCTAATAGTAAGAAATATAGCACGAATAGTTATATCAATTAGTATGGATATCCATATTCCTGCAATATCCATATTAAATTTCACACACAAAATATAAATACCTAAAACTCTTATACCCCACATACCGATTACCGTACTGTAAAGCGGAGATTTAGTGTCACCCATACCTTGCAAAGCACCAGCAAAAATAACACTTATAGCCACTGGAATTTGTGCAAAAGCATCTATGTGTAAAGCAGTTATGATTTTTTCTATTACTTCAGAATCCTGTGTAAACCAAGTTGCAAACCAAGGAGATGAAAAATATAAAACTATTCCACCCATAGACATAATAATTACGCCAATTTTTACAGCAAGTGTACCATATTCAAATGCTTCTTTCTTATTACCTGCACCGATGCTGTTACCTACCAATATGGATGCAGCAGTCGTCAAACCATATCCAGGCATATATGTAAAAACCTCTATATTTCCTGCAATAGTGTGAGCAGCATAAGTTTTTACTCCAATGGAAACAATTAATCCGAAATAAACCACTTGACCAAGTCTCATAACTAATCGCTCTAATGCTGCTGGTATTGACAATTCAATAAGTTCTGTATAATTGGATTGCTTGAATATTTCGCCAAACTTGAAAAAAAGGCTAGTTTTTTTAATTTTTAAAAACATAATGATACTTCCTATTATTCTCGATACTACTGTACCAATGGCAGTACCTAAAACTCCCATTGCAGGTATTGGACC
>JARBUP010000224.1 GCA_029239575.1 Bacillota bacterium | reverse complement strand
TAAAGAATGGCTTCGTTTGAAGCCATTTTTTATTTTTTTGAATAAAAAAGAAGCTGTCTCTCATAGAAATTTTATTTTCTATTTTGAGACAGCCCCTTTTTTGTATTGAAGTATTAATATATCTCATAATATTTTTTGATAAATAAGCATATTGACAAATCAACAATATTGGTGTAAAATTTCAAGTAAACCAAAAATGGTTTTATAAATGTGCATCTGTAGCTCAGTAGGATAGAGCAGTGCCCTCCTAAGGCATGTGCCGGGGGTTCGATTCCTCTCAGGTGCACCATTTTTTTATTTTCAAGTAAACGTATTCACAACTCCAGTCATTAAATTCATATAACAAAATAACTTATCATATATATTTTTCATATTTTTAATTAAATAATTTAATAAGTTTAACTATTATTTTAAATATTACAAAGGAGGGGAATATGAAAAAAACCATTTCTTTAATTTTAATATTGTCTTTTATTCTTACAAGTTGTTCGGGTGGGGGCAATGACAAAGATACTATTCAAAAACCAACACCAATTGAAAACAAATATGCTGAAAAACAGGTTTATAAAACAGTTTATGATGAAGAAATTCAGACAATTAATTATTTAATAACTGCTACAGATTTAGAATTTGCCCTTGCTGCGAATTTAGTTGATACTTTAGTGGATTATGATAAATATGGGATACTTAAGCCTGGATTGGCTGAGTCATGGGAAATATCTGATGATGGGTTAACTTGGACATTCCACTTAAGAAAGAAAGTTAAATGGGTTGATTTTGAAGGTAATGAAGTAGCAGAAACAACAGCCAATGATTTTGTTTCTGCGGCACAATATTTATTAACACCTGCAAATGAATCAGCAATAGCTAATTTATTTTATGGAGTAATAAATAATGCAGAAAGTTATTTTAATGGTGAAATAACTGATTTTTCTAAGGTTGGAGTAAAAGCAGTAGACGATTATACATTAGTTTACACTTTAAGGGAGCCTGTGCCTTACTTTGAATCAATGCTTACTTATGTGTGCTTTTTTCCGGTATATGGCCCATATTTAGAAAAAATGGGGAACTTATTTGGATCAAGCAATTCAACTATGTTATATAATGGTTCATATCTTTTAAGTGAATTTGAATCTAAAAAGCAAAGAATATTAACTAAAAATCATGCTTATTGGGATGCAGAAAATATATTTATAGAGAAATTAGAGTACAAATATAATGATGAAGCAACATCACTTGCAAGTGACATGTTTAAACGAGGTGAAATATCCGATGTTTACATACCTTTAGCAAATCTTCATGAGTGGATGAATGATCCTGAATTAAAAGCACAGGTAAGACCGGACAAATTAGGTTCATATACTTATTTTTATGCATTTAACTTTGAACCAAAATTTGAAGATGAATTTGAACCTGTAAACTGGAAGTTAGCAGTTAATAATCTAAACTTTAGAAAATCAATTCAAACGGGATTAAACAGAATTACAACTATGACAACTGAAGATCCTTATAATCCTGAATATAGAATTATAAATTCTATAACACCTCCGAACTTTTCATCTCAAAATGGTTTGGATTATACTTTAACTAAAAATTTAGCTTCTTTATATGTATATGATTTCTTTAATGAAAATCAAGCAAAATCTTATAGGGATAAAGCAGTAGAAGAATTAAAATCAGCAGGGGCGACATTCCCAATAAAAATATTAATGCCTTACAATACTAATTCAACATTTTGGGCAAATGAAGCACAGGTTTTAAAGCAACAATTAGAAACTACTCTTGGTTCGGATTATATAGAAATAATATTACTTCCACACGCACCAACAGGATTTCTTGATGCAACAAGACGGACAGGAAATTATGCTTTAATGAAATGCAACTGGGGACCTGATTATGCAGACCCGCAAACATATACGGACCCATTTGAAAGGGGTTCAAATTATAATTTCCCAGAATTTACAACTCAAGTTGATGAAAATGGCCAAAATGTATATGAAGTATATGAATCTATGGTTTTATCAGCAGAAAAGGAACTTGTTGATTTAACAAAACGTTATGAAACTTTTGCAAATGCAGAAGCATATCTAATAGAAAATGCTTTTGTAATACCATATTCTGTAGGTGGAGGCAATGGATATATGGCAAGTAAAGTAAATCCATTTGAATCACAATTTTCGCCATTTGGAATATCATCTAAAAGGTGGAAGGGACAAAAACTTCTTTCTAAACCTATGAATACTGAAGAATTTAAACAAGCTCAAAAAGAGTGGCAAAAATCACGTGATCAAGCTTTAAAAGAAGAATAATTTTTAATAAGTGCTTTGAAACTAATGAGTATATTTACAAAACCGAAAGATTATAAACACAAATTTTATAATTACAAACTATAGCATTCATATGAAGGCTATAGTTTTTTTAGCATAATATTGAATTAGTGTTTTTATTGTGATATCCTATGATAACAAAATATTTTTATGAGGTACATATGATAATAAATACATTGATTAACAGCATCATATTAATGGGCTGTTTGATACTTATAGGGTTCTATCTTAGAAAATATAATAAATTAAATGATGATGCTGAACAATCATTTACTTATATTTTAGTAAACATTACTACACCTGCAATGATAATAAATACATTTTTAATTGAGTTTTCATTGGAAAAATTCCAAACAGGAATATACATATTAATTATTGCAGTTGTTTTTGATTTTATTCTTGTTTTGCTTGCTAAGTTTTCAGCGCATAAAATAAAAGATGATGAAAAGAAAAGAGTACTTAAATATTCTTTAGTTATGATGAATGGTGGTTTTATGGGCTTCCCAATAATAAATCAATTATTTGGACAAGAAGGTTTATTTTACGCAACTATGTTTTACATACCTAATTTAGTTTTTATGTGGACATATGGTTTGTCTGTTTTCATAAGAGAGAAAAAAGGAAATGCTTCTTATAAAAAAATGTTATTAAATCCAAATATGATTAGTATTTATGTAGGATTTGCAATTTATTTATTACAAATTCCATTACCTGCATTTGGTAAAAGTTTAGTATCGTTACTTGCAAGTATGACAACTGTAATATCAATGATTATAATAGGCAGCAAAATTAAAGTAATAGGTGTACGCGAATCTTTTTCAGACAAAGATGCTTATTATGTTTCGTTTTTAAGATTGATAGTTTCATCCATAATTATGATTATTTTATTAAAATTTATTAATGTAAATGATATGATAAAACAAATTTATGTAATTTATGCTGCACTTCCAGTTGCAGTAATGATGCCTATAGTTGCTAAACAATATAACAGGGATGATGTTTTTTCTTCAAAAATAATAGTTATAACTCATTTACTTTCATTAATTACAATACCGATAATTGTATGGTTGCAAATGATAATTTAGCAAATATTTTATTTTAACTTAATATACTTAAAAGGGTCGAAGATTTTGACTCTTTTTTTTATTTAGATGGCTTAATATTATTTTATTAAATAAAAGGTATTCTTATCATAATCAATTAATCCTTCTTCCTTCATTTTAGATAGCTCCCTTGTTAAAGCAGAGCGGTTAACACAAAGGTAATCAGCCAATTCAATTCGTCCTAATGGAATTACGATCTGTTTTTCGTTATTTCTTTGAGTTTGGTTTGATAAATAAGTCAATATTTTCTCTCGTATTGATTTTTTTGAAGTTATGTCAATTTTTTCAATTAATTTTAAGTTTTTTTCAGCGATAAGAATCATCATGTTTTCAATAAGCTTATGATGATATACACATGAATTAGAACATGTTTTTATAATTCTTTGAAATGGCAGGAAAAGAACATTACAATTGCTGATTGAATAAAATGAAACGGTGCTTGCCAATGAACTGCTACACACATATGTTTCACCAAATATTTTTCCTTCTGTCATGGAAGTTATTAATGCTTTGTTTCCCCATACATCTTCTTTAACCATATGTATGGTACCGGATAATACAACTCCTATATTTTGAATTTGATCATCTTCCATAAAAATATATGTACCTTTTTCAAAACTTTTTTTATAAGCTCCAAGGCATTTTAACATAGGAGATAATTCTGATTTATTTATACCATTAAACAAAGGGATATTTTGTTTAAGTTCTAAGATTTCTTCCATTGCATTTACCTCCAAATATATCAAAATTTAATATAAATATTATAACAACAAGTTAAAACAATTTACAATAGTATTTATAATTAATAATAATTTATTTATCATATAATTTTCTTTAATTTTTTAAAATTTTAATTTCTTATTTTAAGCAGTTTTATAATTATGTTGTTCATATTTAAATAATTTCAGAGTGGTTTTATATACTTTTGTGAAATGAATATCATAATTTATTTATATGTTGCTGCTGCAACATACTATTTGTTAAAAATTTAATATACTTAATTAAAGGAAATATTAAATCTTAGCTTAGATAAAGTAATATTTTTATTTCATTGTAAAAAGCATGTTATTTCAATGGATATATGAACACTATATAAAAATTATACCCAAGGGCTTTTAAAAATGAGTAAAAGAGAACTATATAGGAGATAAATAGTAATATTTCTCAAAACAAATTTCTATATAAACTAAGTAAGATAAAAATATTTTAATGGGTGTGATAAATATCACATACCAAAATTCATTTTATTAATATAATTTTAACAATAATAATTAAGAGGTGCAGAATGTATAACGAAGAATTCTTAGCTGTTACTAATGCAGCAAAATTTAAAAATCAATTTTTAAAAAAGAATCCCATGGGGTTTTTCGTTTCATCCATGATGGCTGGAATGTTCGTAGGTTTTGGAGTTTTATTAATTTTTACTATTGGCGGTCTTTTGTTCGAAATGCCCTATGCCAAAATAATTATGGGGGCATCATTTGGAATTGCTTTAAGTTTAGTTGTAATGTCAGGATCAGAACTTTTCACTGGAAACAATATGATCATGATTGCCGGTGTATTGAATAAAAA
>JARBUP010000223.1 GCA_029239575.1 Bacillota bacterium | reverse complement strand
GCTCCAGCAGCAGCTCCAGCTAAAGAAAATAATTCCACAGATGTATTGGTAATTGGCGGCGGTGGCGCTGGTTTAGTAGCAAGTATTACTGCAGCTGAAAATGGCGCAAATGTAATATTAGTTGAGAAGATGCCTGCAGTTGGTGGTAATACACTCATTTCTGCAACAGGTATAACAGCTTCAGACACAAAGCTACATGAAGAAGCTAAAAGACCATTCACAAAAGAAGATCATTTCAAAAAGACAATGGAAACTTCTAAAAATCTTGCAGATGAAAAGCTTGTAAAAATATTAGTAGATAACAGTAATGATGCATATGAATGGTTATTGACACTTGGCTTAAAGTATAAGCTTGATCCAAAGGATGCATTCTGGATCATTCCAGAAGAAGGTCACTATGGCGCAGAACTGGTTAAGGCTCTACAAGCTAAAGCAGCTACATTTGATAACCTTGAATTAAAAGTTGAAACAAAAGCAAATGAACTTGTTGTTGAAAATGGCAAAGTTGTAGGCGCTAAGGTTACAGGTAAGGATGGAAAAGAACAGGTTATTACAGCTAAGTCTGTTATACTTGCAACAGGTGGATTAAACAACGCTCCTGAAATGATTGCAGAGTTCAATCCAAAATATGCAGGTATTAATGCAGAAATGACTACACCAGGACCAACAGGCGATGGTATTAAAATGGCACAAGCAATTGGTGCACAACTTAAAGACATGGAATTTTTCCAAATGAGACCTCTTTCATTAAATGGTTACTGGTTCAAAGAAATAATCGTTAACGAAGAAGGTAAGGGTGGAATCATTGTAAATAAGGATGCAAAGAGATTCGTAGATGAAACATTAGCACCTTGGGAATTAGGTGCAGAAATTCTTAAGGCACAAGATAATATGGCATATGTAATCATA
Source organism: Bacillota bacterium (assembly GCA_029239575.1). Taxonomy (GTDB): domain Bacteria; phylum Bacillota; class Clostridia; order Tissierellales; family Sedimentibacteraceae; genus Sedimentibacter. The sequence goes on along the minus strand of JARBUP010000223.1, from coordinate 4,107 downwards.
GATTCAGATGTTTATAATACTCCAGATGGTAAGAAAATGGTAGAAAAAGCTAAGGGAGTTCAAGCTAATACAATTGAGGAATTAGCTACACAGCTTGGTTTAGACCCAGCAGCTCTTAAAGCAACAGTAGATGAATATAATGCAAAGAATGATCCATTTGGAAGAAAAACTATGGGTAAAGTAACAACAGCTCCTTTCTACGGAGCAATTACAAAGCCTTCAAGCCACTATACAATGGGTGGTGTTGCAATAAATGAAAATGCGCAAGTACTTGATAAAGATGGTAAGGTAATTGAAGGATTATATGCAGCTGGTGAAGTTGTTGGTGGTCTTTACGGTGCTGGTCGTGTTGCTGGAAACAACACACTTGATGATATAGTATTTGGTAAAATTTCTGCTTTGCATGCAATAGGAAAATAACCACCATTCTTAAAGACATATACGGTTATACATTATAGCCAGTTTACAAATGAACATGGTTTCCACAAGGAGTGGAAGCCATGTTTTTTTATGTATTAATTTATTTTCCTTTTACTCCTTATGCTCTAAAGATTTTAATATGTAATCTTAATAGTTCCTCTCTAAATATTCATCAAAATTCTAATTCAAGTAACGTATATACATTTTATTCATAAACTAATATATGTTGTAGTAAAAAGGAGGGTTTCATGATTTTTCAATATGATGCTGCCATAATAGGCGGTGATTTAAGGCAGATTTATTTAAGCGATGTTCTAGAAAAATCAGGCTATAAAGTAATTACTTACGGATTAAATAATAATGACTTAAATATAAACTTAAAAAAATCAAAAAAAGCTGAAGAAGCTATTAAATCAAGTAAGACAATCATAACTCCAATACCTTTCTCAAAAGATAAAACGCATATTACAAACTTAGACTCAAATAATTTAGGAAATTTTCAAGAATTAACAGTACAAGAATTTCTCTCTTATCTTACTTCAGAACAATATTTAATTGGAGGCAATATTCCTAATGCTGCTATTGAAACTTGCAGAACTAAAAATATACCACATTTAGATTTGATGAAAATTGATGATATTTCATTATTGAATGCTATAGCAACAGCTGAAGGTGCCATAGCTGAAGCAATAAATAAAAGCGTTGTAAATCTTCATCAAAACACATGTTTAGTTCTTGGGTATGGCAAATGTGCAAAAGTTTTAGCTGCAAAACTTAGTGGCCTTGGAGTTAAAGTTACTATTTGTGCAAGAAATCAACAATCATTAGTTGAATCATATACAAACAACTTTAGTTGCTTAAAATTAAATGAATTAAAAAATTCAATTCATGATTTCAACTACATCTTTAACACAATTCCTGCCGTCGTATTAAATAAAGAATTACTTTCACTTTTATCTAAAGAAACTACAATAATAGATATTGCATCATCCCCAGGTGGACTTGATTACAATGCAGCAAAAGAACTTAATTTAAATGCGCATTTATGTTTAGGTATACCGGGCAAAACAGCCCCTAAGGCTTCTGCAGAAATATTAGCTGAAGCAATTATTCCAATTTTGAAAGGAAGGCGTGATTAGTATGGATTTAAAAGGCAAAAATGTAGGTATAGGAATTACCGGTTCCTTTTGTACTTTTGAAGGAATTATGGCCCAAATAGTTAAAATCACAGAGCAAGGAGCTAATGTATACACTGTTTTTTCAGATAACGCACAATCCATTGATACAAGATTTGGAAATGCACAAGAATTTTTAGATATTGTTTATCAAATTACAGGTAATAAACCAATTACTACAATTGTTGGCGCAGAACCTATAGGACCTCAAAATATGTTTGACATTTTCTTAATTGCACCTTGTACAGGAAATACTTTAGCAAAACTCAATAATGCCATAACAGATACTCCTGTTTTAATGGGAGCAAAATCACATCTTAGAAATGGAAAACCTGTTGTTATTTCCGTTTCAACGAACGATGCTTTAAGCAATAATTTTAAAAACATAGCAAATCTTATGAATGACAAAAATATTTATTTTGTTCCTTTTGGCCAAGATAATTATAAATCAAAACCAAATTCAATGATTGCAGATATACAACAAATAGTTCCAACTTTAGAATTAGCTTTAGAAGGAAAACAGATACAACCTGTAACATGTGCACCAAAATAAAAAGCATAGGGAGCTGATAAAGAACTGATTTTTGTCATCCTGAGCGATAGTGAAGGATCTTATTATTTCAATGGTTAATAGATTCTTCACTCCGTTCAGAATGACACTTTAGGGTTTGTCAATGGTCAAAGACGGTTTAGTAATATAGCAAATAGTTACTTCTACATAACTTTCTGTGCTAATTCAACATCATTTTCACTGGATTTTTTTAATGTTACTTCTGGTTCTGAAGGTAATTTAAACAAAGGAATATATTTGTCTAACCCAGTGAATGTTAATATTAACATAGAGCTGACCGCAACAATGCCCATAACATTCATTCTTATTATGTCAAATGGTAAAAACTTATAAATAGGAAATACTGCATTAGATATAGCTGTATAGAATACCACATAGCAATGCCATGGTATCAATTGCGAACCGTAAACTCCCAATGCATCTGCAAATGTAGCAAGCCTTAATCTCAATTTATACATGGATTCAGGTGAACCTTCAACATTTTCCTCAACAATATTTCTAATAATTGGTGACATTGTTGCGATTTCTGCTGTTTCATCTGACAATGCAACATTTCCTGCTAAGCAAAGAACACCACACCATCCCATTAATTGTCTAACATTTTTTGAAACCTTCACTATTAATTTAGCTAATGGTTCAAATGCATGCATGCTGTTCATTATACCACCAAAAGCTGCAATCCACATCATCATAACTATGGACCAGCTTCCTGCATCCCCAAATCCTACTAAAAGCATATCATTTAGCCATTGGGAAATATCTGTAGTTCCTGACATCATACCAAATATTAAAGATGAAACCATACCTGCTCCAAGGCATATCATAGTTTGAACCCCAGCAAATGCCATTATTACAACTATAAATAATGGTATAATCATATAAAGTGGAACTCCAGATTTAACTTGTTCAAGCAACAGTATTGCAGAAGGTCTTTCAACAGATAATGCCTCATATGCTTCAGGAGGTATGGAATCTATTGCTTGTCTAGCATCTCCAATAACACTTGGCAATCCCATTCCTAATAATAATATTATAAGAGCAGTTATAATCAAACAACTAATGGACCAAATACCTTGATGTTTAACTCTATGCATTATTTCAACATCTTGTAAACCTGAACTTAAAACTGTAGTATCTGATATTAAACCAATATTATCCCCAAAGCAAGATCCTCCTGCTATAGAACAAACTGTAAGTATTATGTTACCATCCACTATATAATTGAGCCATAAAAATATAGGTGCGCATGCAGCAAATGTTCCCCATGATGTTCCAGTTGCAACTGATAGAACACAAGTAACTATAAATCCAGCAAATGCTACAGTTTTACCTGTTACACCCAATGAAAGTGCTATATTAATTACTGATGCACCAACGCCTGTTGCCATAAAACATTCAGCTACTCCATATGCAAACATCAATATAAAAAACACTATTGTTATACCACTTGCACTTTTTATACCTTGTTCGAAAACATCCTTAAAATTAAATTTGTTTGCCCACATAGCTATTAATATCGCTACTACGGTTGCTATAGGCGCTGCAATTAAAAGATCTAATCCAAAAATTATTACCAATAATGCTAATATTACTAATGGTAAAAACTTAATTGCGGCTACAAAAATGCTATCTGATTTTTTCTCTTTTATATCCATATTAATCCTCCATTTTTTGTTTTTTATTTTTTAACAACTAATTTTATACATAACAAGCTCTTTAAAACCTGTGATAACCTTAGCATAACCTTTTAGCATATTGTCAGTTTCTTCATTTCCTGTATCTACAAAAAATGGATTGCCCTTTAAATTTGTGATTTTGTCCTTTGTTGCTATGACAACAATATTATTTTTGCCCAATCTTTTTATAACATCTGCACTGAGCTGCTGATTACCTCGGCCTAAAAGAAAACCTTGACCACCTGTGGGTGTAATAATTAACTTA
>JARBUP010000222.1 GCA_029239575.1 Bacillota bacterium | reverse complement strand
TTTGTCCATTCAATTACAGCCTCTGCATTTCCCCATTTTAATTCAGGACCACCTTCAAGATCTTCATTTGTAATATATCCTTTTTGATAAAGCTCCATAGCAGCAGCTAATGTTGCTGATGTAGAAATAGTATCCAACCCATATTCATTGCACCAATAATTAGCTTTCATAATAGCTGCCAAGTCTGATACGCCACAGTCAGAACCAAATCCCCATAAAGTTTCATATTCCGGTCCTGCTCCTTCTATGTTTTCATCTATCTGAACATGTCTTCCACAAGCTATTGGGCATTTAAAACATGGATCTTTTCTTTTTAGATACTTTTCAGCCATTTCTTCACCGCTTATCATATCAGCTTTATCAAAGAAAGATTCTTGGAAATTGTTTGTAGGTAATGCACCGTGTTCATTTAATATATTAACAAGAACAGCAGTACCATAAGTTGGCAATCCTTGACCTGTAACACCATTTTCTCTTATTTTCATTGTGCAGTTTTTAAAAACTTCTTTTAGTTTTTCAGGATCGTTTACATTAACTTTGTTAGTGCCACGAACTACTATAGCTTTTAAGTTTTTAGAACCCATAACAGCTCCAACTCCAGATCTTCCAGCAGCTCTTCCTCTTTCATTCATAATAGATGCCATTTTAGATAAGTTTTCACCAGCAGGTCCTATTGTTGATACTCTTACTTTTTTTCCATGAAGTTCTTCTAAAACAGTAGTAGTTTCTCCAACAACTTTTCCCCACAATGAAGTAGCATCCAAAATTTCTACAAAGTCGTCCACAATATTAATATATACAGGTTTATCAGCTTTACCTTCTAATATAATTGCATCGTATCCAGCAAACTTAAGCTCTGCTCCCCAATATCCGCCTGAATTAGAACATGCTATAGTACCTGTAAGAGGTGATTTAGTAACAACCATGAATCTTCCGCCAGTTGGTGTATTAGTTCCAGTTAACGGGCCTGTCATATAAATTAATTTATTTTCTTCGCTAAATGGATCAACGTTTGGACTTACTTCATCCATAAAAATTTTTGTTCCAAGACCCCTTCCGCCTATAAATTTTATAGCATCGTCAAGATTAAGTTCTTCTTTTTTTATACTTCCATCTGTAAGATTTACTCTAAGGATAACTCCTTGATAACCAAAATAATTGTTCATATGATCCTCCTAAGTATATTTTTTAAACTTAGTAACATATAAGCAAGAATCATACCAATTATTAACTAAAATAAAACCATTTATTTTGCTATTTTATAGCATCACAATATTTATCTGCTCTTTTATGATACAATTTGATACTCAATTTACTGTACCATTTTAGTACAATGTTCTATTATGAAACAACAATATTAAACTCTTTTAATTTTCTGTAAAGTGTATTTCTCCCAATACCTAAAATTTGTGCTGTTTGACTTATATTATTATAATTTGATTCTAAAACTTTTAAAATATACTCTTCTTCTAATTCCTTTAAACTATGGAAATGTTGGTACTTTACTTTTACTTTATCATTAATCAATGTATAATTTTCACCTTTACTTATACCATTAATATCTATAACAGACTCTGTATTTACAATTAATTCAATGTAGTTTTCAAGCTCTCTTACATTTCCCGGCCAGTCATATTGAATCAATTTTTCCATAGACTCATCGGGAATAAATATACTCTTTTTATTAAGTTTTTTACTGATTTTATCCATGAAATAATCTATAAGGAATTTAATATCGCTTTTCCTTTCCCTAAGACTCGGAAGATGAAATGGCAGAACATTTAATCTGTAAAATAAATCTTTTCTAAAAGCACCTTTTTCAACTTCAACTTTCAAGTCTTTGTTTGTGGCAGCAATTACACGAACATTAACAACCCTTTCATTTGTGCTTCCGATTCTACTAACAGTTCCTTCTTCTATAACTCTTAAAAGCCTATTTTGTAAATCTATGGGCATTTCTCCTATTTCATCAAGAAAAATAGTTCCGCCATCAGCAACTTCAAACTTTCCGGGATTACCTTTTAATTTTGCACCTGTAAATGCTCCTTCATCATATCCAAATAGTTCTGATTCAATTAAGTCCCTTGGAATTGCACCGCAATTTAGTGCAACAAATGGTTCATTTGCCTTTTTAGAATAATTATGGATTGATTGTGCAAAAAGCTCTTTACCAGTTCCGCTTTCCCCTGTAATTAATATAGTTGACCTGCTGTCAGCTACTTTTTTTGCAAAATTTAATATGTTAAGAAAATTTTTATCTTTTCCTATGATTTTATCAAAAGTATAAATGGCTTGTCTTCCTTTTAAGCTATCAACTTGTTTTCTTTGCTTTTTAACTTCATTTAATAAAATAATTATATTAGTAATTTCACCACTATAATTTGTTATCGGATATGTGCTTAAATTTAACTGCAATAAATTATTTTTAGAATTTACATCTACATCGTCTTTATATGTTTTTCTTTCTTCTAATACAATATTTTGAATTTTACTCCAATCTTTAATTAACTTTTCTGCATCCATTTGGAGCATCTCATCTTGTTTGTAACCAAAAAAATTTGAAGCATGAGAATTAGCTGTAATAATTGTTCCTTCTAAGTCTGTAACAATCATTCCCATCATCAATGAATTTTGTATTAATTCTTGATTCCTTTTTTCATTTGACAATAACATTTTAAAACGATTAGATGAAAGTTCATTTTCTATTGCTTTAGCAGCAGCAACGACCATCCCCAATGTATGCAAATGTACATACTCATTATAACCGGTTAAATCAAGAGTACCTATAATATGGCCTTCAGTGTCTACAATAGGACTCGATGAGCAGGTCCAACGGTGGTAAGCTTCTACAAAATGTTCTTTACCTGATATTTGTATAGGCTTTTTTTCTATAAGACAAGTTCCCATGGCATTTGTTCCAATGTTTGCTTCATCCATATAAGCACCAGGTATCATTTTAAAAGAAAAAGCTTCTGATAGTATATCTTCATCACCAATTACATTAAGGATGCAGCCATCTTTGTCAGTTAAAATCAAAAAGAAATTAGAACCCTTAACAAATTCATAAACTTTGTTCATAATTGGTAATGCAGACAAAATAAGCTCCCTATTTAATTCAATTTTATTAAAAAGCTCTTTTTCATTAAGAATTTTATTTGAATATATTTGTTCATTATTTATATAATTCTTACATCTATTATGAGAAATTTTTACATACTCTTTATTTTCTAAAATAAATTCTTGAAGCATTTCATCACCTTCCTCATATTTTCATATATACCAAAATTCTCTTCTATTGTTATAAGCTTATTATACCGTCCATTGGTCATGAACAAAACCAACTAAATACCATGTGCCATTATCTTCTTCAAATACTAACTTTAAGCTACTCCAATCAAGACCTTCAAATTGAGGGTCAAATCCAGTAAAGTGAAAATCTACAAATTCACCATTTGGATATGCATCTGCTATATTATTTATAATATTTCCTTGAGCAATTGATACATTGTTGCCAATCATATTAGGATTTTCATAAGCTTCATCATAAATAAATTCATCGAAATAATCAGCAAAACTTTGATTTATTGGTTCTCCTGAACCATCATAATTACCCCATGTATATATTTGCGTATCATTCATTAAACCCGCAACTTGAGTGTTAGTAAAAATAAGATCTGTAGACATATTTATATGTCCATATGCGCTAAATCTTACCCCCTTCGTTGGATGAACAAAATTTGATAAGGTTTGCATATCTTCATCTTTTATTATTTCTACAACATTTAATGCTGTTTGCAACAAACTATTTTGTGAATTAAGAACTGGTTCATTTTCTTGTTCTTCCTCTAACTCTGCAATTCTGTTTTCTAATTTTTGTTTTTCTTCTTCTAATGTAGAAATTACCTTGTTCTTAGTTTCTAATTCATTCTTCAAATTTGTATCTAAATTAGATGTACAGCCTGACAAAGCAAATGTTATCATTAATGTAATTATTAAAAATAAAGATTCTTTTCTTTTCATATACTCACTCCAATAGTTATTTATTATATTCAAAATTACCGCTTTATTTATATTGTACCCACCTGTGAACTCAATTCTTATTTCTAACCATTTAATATACTTACGCTAAAGAATCATATTATGTCTTTACATTATTATATATAATATTTAATTATAAAGCAACATTAAAAGAAACATTCCTTGAGCTATACTGATTGTGCCATTATATGTAAATATAAAAATAAATGTTTAATTTTTATAAATTAACGTATATATTTAATATAGAATAAAATAATTAGTGTGGAGGTTTAAATATGAAAAATTTAATAGATAAGGCCTTAAAATCTACTCATAATTATAATATATTTGATTTTGGTTGTTTAAAAATTTCATTAATGTCTTTTGGAATTATTTTGGGAGCCTATTTCTCAAAATTTTTCTTAACTAATATTTTATTAATTTGGATTATTTTTATTGTTTCTTACTTATTAATTATGTATAAGACTTTTATAAAAAAATAATTCTTTTTAAACCATTAAAGTGTAATTAGAATTGCTAAATCTATCCAAAACAGACCAAATTATTTGGTCTGTTTTTGTGTTTAATTGTTTTCTTAATAAGGTCGCTTTGATAATTCATAATGTAAATAATTATACAATCATAAGTTTAACACAACAAAATTTTTATGCTTGTTAATTATTAGATTTTTTGCTGATGTTTAAGTATGAATTTTATTTGTAATTTCAATATTTATTCATTACAGAAAATATGAAATTAAAAATAAAATTTTCTTGTAAAAAATCAAAATTTTTTATTGTAATATTTTACATCATCTATTATAATTATAACATTCTGATAATTTTTGTATAAGAAAATTTGTATCAGTTAATTTAGAAATAATTGCAATATAAGGAGGAGATATTTTAAGACAATGGTAAGACTTATGAATGTGATGAAGGATTTTGGGGGTCAAAGAGTTATTGAAAATTTATACTTGGAAGCTAAACAAGGTGAATTTCT
>JARBUP010000221.1 GCA_029239575.1 Bacillota bacterium | reverse complement strand
TCAAGCTTACGCTTAGCTTCATTGTTGTTTTACTTTTTTGTTCAAAATTTAATTTAGAACTTTCAAAGGTTTCTTATGCTGTTTTATTGTCTATGTTCACTTTTTTGTTCCGCTCCGTTTTTGAGAGCTTAGTTAGTATATCTTACTCCTGTTTATTTGTCAAGCACATTTTTAATTTTTTTTCATTGTCACTGATCTTTCAGGACAGCTTGACCAGTTTATCATTACTCTTAAGTAATGTCAACTGTTAATTTTTTCTTTTCATTTTCTGTCGTTTGTGACAGGAATGATATAATAACATACTATTTATAGATCGTCAAGTATATTTTTAAACTTATTTTTTCTTTTTTGCTACCCCTTTGAGACAGCTTGTGAAGTTTATCATATCTATATTTTGTTGTCAAGTATAAATTTTAATATTGGTTTTCAGATATAAAGTATAAATTTGCAATATAATATATAATACTTTAATTCAATTGATATTATTAATTTTTTATTGTTTAAATATTAATGTATTATATCGCATAAATATATGCACTTTCACAAGGTCGTTATTACTACTTAAATTTCAACCTTATATGCATTTTATATAAAAAAAGCATTCCTTTAAAACAATTATAATGACGTTTCATACAGACTTTTTTGTTTTATATTTGATATATATTAATTTTACTATTAAGTTTAATAACACTACTTAATACTATATATCATAGACTTGATATTTGTATGGTTTTTACAATAATCTTTTTATAAATTTATTACTTTTTTAAAACTTAATTATTTTTGATCTCCCATTTATGACCTCTGTAACGAATTATAAATAATGTACTCCTTATGATCCAGTCAATAATCATAGCTACCCATGTACCAAACATTCCATAATTTAAGTATTTAGCTATCAATATTCCAAAACCTATCCTGAAAATCCACATTGAGAATACGCCTACTATCATTGTATAACGCACATCATTTGAAGCTCTAAGTGTATTAGGAAGTGTAAATGCCAACGGCCATGATATGATTGAGTTTACACTATGGAATATTAAAACCTGTCTAACCATTGCTGCTGTTTCTTCAGATAAATTATAAATATTAAGTACAAAAGGTAAAACAAGCATAATAACTATATTAATACTAAACATTGAAATGTAAGCGTACTTAATAAGCTTTTTAGTATAATATCTTACTTGCTCGTAATCTCCTGCTCCAACGCATTGACTTATAACCGTTACCAGTCCTAAACCTATGGCAATACCAGGTAAGATTTGAAAATTGCATATTGTGTTTGAAACAGCGTTAGCTGTTATAGATGCTGTTCCGAACTCTGCAACAATGCTTAACAATAGAATTTTACCCAATTGAAACATGCTGTTTTCTATTCCATTAGGAACTCCTATATGAAGTATTTTTTTAACCATGATGCCATCAAATTTATAAGAGAATGGCTTACTTAAGTGAATTATTAAACCTTTATTTCTAAGAAGAGTAATAATAATTAAAGAAGAAATCATTCTTGAAACAAGCGCAGAAATAGCAACTCCTAATACTCCTTGATGAAATACATATACAAATAAGGCATTTCCTATTATATTAATTAAATTCATTATTAATGAAATTACCATTGTTATTTTGGAGTTCCCCATTGTTCTAAATAAAGCAGCACCGCTGTTATAAAGAGCTATAAATGGAATACTTGCAAAAGTTATTAACAAATAAGTATTAGCGTAATTATAAACAACTTGTTCTATGTCACCAAATACAACATTTAATATAAATCCTCTACCTAAGTACATTATGATCATTATAATAATTGAAATAAAAGTAGAAAATACAACGAGCTGTTCTCCAGCCTTACATGCATCACTGTACTTTTTTTGTCCTATAAATTGTCCTGCTACAACTGCTCCTCCCGTTGCAAGAGCTGCAAATATATTTATTAAAAGTATAATTACTGAATCCACTAAAGAAACTGCTGACACTGCACTTTCACCTACACTGGCTACCATAATTGATCCTGCTAACCCTACTGTCATAATTAGTAGTTGTTCAACCATAAGTGGGAGAATCAGCTTCATTAAATTCTTATTAGTAAAAAGATAATTTTTATTTTCTATTGATACCATATATATAAATCCTTTCATTGATTATAAATGCTACAAAACTAAATTAATTAATTAAAATAATTTTTATATGTAAATTTATTTTAGACTTTCGTTTAGAATAAAAACAATATATTTATTATAGCATACTTTTACTCAAAGTTAACACACAGTTTTATATTAACCTAATAATAAATTAATTAGGTATAACAATTGTATTATAAAAAAACAGCCTTAGGATTTATTATTAAATCAAGGCTATTGTAAATTAATTATATTGAATAAAAGCGTCTTCAAATCCTAAGGACTTTACTTTTTCAAGCAACTTTTCTGCATTTTCTTTTGAAGAAAATGCCCCAACCTGCACTTTATAATATTTAATTACTACTGCAACTTCTTCTACTTCTTCCAATTCTTCTATATTAGTTTTATTGTTAATGTTGAATATTTTAACTATTGCATTTACATATGCTCTTGCAATTTCATTTTTATTTTCTATTATCCACTTTGCAGTTAGAGGGTTATCATGAAAATCTGTTTCAGCTATAACTGCTGTTAAGCCTACGCTTGATGGATTTCTAATTTCTCCATATCCTATACCCCCAAATGCATTCATACCATTTATTACCGAGTTAATCCTATTTGATTCAATAGGACATATCACTCCAAGTTCATTTACAATATTAGTTGCTAATAACTTTCCAGTTGTACTATCGGGATGGTAGAAAGCTACTGCTCCACTTGCAGTATTATTACCTCCTGCGTTAGAGTGAATGGCAAGATATATATCACAACCATTTGATTTTGCTTCAGCAGTTCTTTCATTTAAATCAGTTCCAAGATTTAAAGTAGCTAAAAATGTTTCACAATCATATTCTTTGTCAAGAATTGATTTTATTATTTTTGCAACTGCTTCCATTTCCGCTTTCTCATTGGTATCTCCAACAATATATTTATTATTTGGCTGATTGGACGGCGATAAATAAATTTTAACCAATCATTTCACATCCTTTTTAATTTTAATAAGACAACTTAATATAAATTATTAAGTGTCTTATTAATTATTATTTATTATATGTAAAATAATTACAACGGTGAAATTAATAATTTATGAAAATATGTAAATAATTAAAAATAGATTAACAAGCTTTAATATGTTACATACTATATAATAAATTGTATAACATTTTTAATTATACTATTTACTTAATTGGTCTAATATGTTATAATTGTTAAATAATAAACAAAATTAATATGCGGGGGCAATTATATGTTAAAAGAAAATAAGCAATATGAATGGACTAATAACAAAGGGCTTTTTCGCTTAAATTTAGTTTCAAATTATCTTGAACCTATACACAATAAGTATATTAATAATAATCTTGAATCTAATGATTATGAAGAAGATAAAGAATATATTAAAAAATTGCTTTTATCTATGTCTAAATTTTACATTAATTATAACAATAAAAATAAAAACAATTCTTTTAATATGGATTTTTTACAATTCTATAGTTTGACTGTAGCATATTATGCAGTTGTATGCTTTTATTTAAGTGAATTTGATAATTCAATTAAATTATCAGTTGCTGCTTATGAAACTTGTCCGAAACCTGAAAAGAATTTAATAATTTTATTGGATGAAATTATAGCAAAAAGCAATTCAAAATTAGGCGTAACTTTTCATTTATCATTAATAAATATTTTTAAAGAAAATAAGTATAATGATTTTGAAGATTGTGTAGTTCAAGCTCAAAAATTAGCTGAAAATTTTATGAAATAATAAAAACATAACTATTAGGTGTCAATTATAAAACCTCTAAAAAATAACTATTATTTTTTAGAGGTTTTTCTGTTCAAAATAACCACTATAAAACATTTTCTATACCAAAATTCTTCACAATAATTTATCCACTTGAATAAAATATAATACCGGACTAACTCATAGTCCAAATGCATTATTTATTATAAGGGGAGAAAAAATTATGGCCATATATTTATCTTTAATAGCATGGTTTTGTTGGGTAATTGTTTATGTTGAAATGATTCGTATAGGTTTTAAAGAAAAAACCTATGGAATGCCTATTTTTGCATTAGCGCTGAACTTAGTTTGGGAAATTCTTTATTCTGTTGTAAGTATAAAAAATGATTTCAAAAATCCACAGGGTTGGTTAATTTTAGTTTGGTTTCTATTAGATATTTTAGTTTTTTACACTTATTTATTATATGGCAAAAAACACTTTCCAAAATATATAAATCAAAAGTATTTTAAGAGCTGGATAATGATTATATTTTTAATGGCTTTTGTTGTACAAATATCTTTTTTTATTGAATTTGGAAGAGCAGCAATATTTTACTCAGCATTTATTCAAAACTTAATTATGTCTATTGCATTTATTAACATGCTTTATATAAGGAAAGATGCAAATGGCCAGAATTTAATTATTGCATTTATGAAATGGATTGGTACATTGTTGCCAACAATCGTTTATGGTGTTATTTACAGCAATCAGCTATGTCTTATACTCGGTATTTTATGTTTTATTTTTGATATTATTTATATTTATTATTTAACTATTACAATTAAAGATGTAAGTTCATATTATTAAAATTAAAAAATTATAGTAATGCACCCAGGAAGATTCGAACTCCCGGCACACGGATTAGAAGTCCGTTGCTCTATCCTACTGAGCTATGGGTGCATGTATGTATATTTGGCTCCGAGGGTGGGGCTCGAACCCACGACCTACCGGTTAACAGCCGGTTGCTCCACCATTGAGCTACCTCGGAATTGAATATCTATAATTTAGACAACAAATATATTATTGCATAATAAATTAAAATTATTCAATTGATTTTAATTTATTTTAAAGCCATACTCAAGAATTTTAGAGTATGGCTTAATTATATTATTTATTAATGTTTACTTA
>JARBUP010000220.1 GCA_029239575.1 Bacillota bacterium | reverse complement strand
ATATAGATGAAGCAGTTAACAATGCAGAAGAAGCTCAAAGATTATTAGGTAATTTTAAAAGAGAAATAGCTGATATAAATTTGATAACTAATACAGATATAACTGTTAGTTACTTTGAAATTTTCTCTAGTAAATTCTATGATTCATTAATATATGATTTTGTGGTATTGGCTGAAATTGGAAGATCTATGGATATAGTGAAATATGCTAAAAATCACATTGATAAAGCAATGTCAAAATTATATGAAGAAAAAGTTACAAATGAATTTCTTTATAATCAAACGCAAGAACAAATTAATAATTTAATTAAAAGTTCATAAAAATTATTGACATTTTAAAATGTATATTATAATATAGCCTTATCACATAACTGGCGGAAACGTGGAGTACCACGAGGGAGTGTGATTTTAATTAAAAGTCGACCGCCTGGGCGAAGCTCAGGCGGTTTTTTGTGTCCTGAGTTAAAAAAACCTTAGGAGGATATATATGGAACAATGGAAAAGTTTTAAAGAAGGTAAATGGACAAATGAAATAAATGTAAGAGATTTTATTCAAAATAATTATAAACCTTATGAAGGTAATGAAGAGTTTCTTGAAGAAGCAACTGAAAAAACTAAAAATTTATTTGAAAAAGCATCAAATTTAGCGAAACTTGAGTTAAAAAAAGGAATTCTTGATGTAGATACAAAGCATATTTCAGGAATAGATAATTTTGATGCGGGATATTTAGATAGAGAAAATGAAATAATTGTAGGTTTTCAAACGGATGCACCTTTAAAAAGGATGATGAATCCTTTTGGTGGTATAAGAATGGTTGAAACTTCTTTAAAAGAATATGGTTATGAAATGCCGAAAGAATTAGACGAAATATTTAAGTTTAGAAAAACTCATAATGAAGGTGTTTTTGATGTATATACGCCTGAAATAAGGGCAGCAAGAAATGTTGGACTATTAACAGGACTTCCGGATGCATATGGAAGGGGTAGAATCATAGGTGACTTTAGAAGAATTGCCCTTTATGGAATTGATTTTTTATTAGAAAAAAAAGAAGAAGAATATTCAAAAATCACATTACCAATGAATGAAGAAAACATGAGAGCAAGGGAAGAAATTAGAGAACAAATCAAAGCACTAAATTCAATGAAATCAATGGCAGCAAAATATAATGTGGATATTTCAAAACCTTCTACTAATGCAAAAGAAGCTGTTCAAGCAATTTATTTTGGATATTTAGCAGGTGTTAAAGAAAATAATGGTGCTGCTATGTCTCTTGGAAGAGTTAGTTCATTCATAGATATTTACATGGAACGGGATTTGAAAAATAGTGTATTAACAGAAACAGAAGCACAGGAAATTATTGACCAGTTTGTTTTAAAACTAAGAATGGTAAGACATCTTCGTACTCCAGACTACAATGAATTATTTGCAGGAGATCCTAATTGGGTTACGGAATCACTTGGAGGGATGGGACTTGATAAAAGAACTTTAGTAACTAAAAATACTTTTAGATTTATGCATACTTTGACTAATTTAAATTCATCCCCAGAACCAAATATGACAGTTCTTTGGTCCAATGATTTGCCAGAAAACTTTAAGAAATATTGTGCAAAAATGTCCATTGAAACTTCTGCTATTCAATATGAAAATGACGATATTATGAGACCTATGCATGGTGATGATTATGGTATTGCATGCTGTGTATCTGCAATGAGAATGGGAAAAGACATGCAGTTTTTCGGAGCAAGATGTAATTTAGCTAAATCACTTTTAATGGCAATAAACGGTGGATATGACGAAATTAAAAATGTAAAAGTAATTGATGGATTAGAAAAAATAAATTCGGAGGTATTAAATTATGATGTAGTTTTGCAATCATACAAAAAAGTGCTTGAGTATGTAGCTGAACTTTATGTAAATACTATGAACATAATCCATTACATGCATGATAAATATGCTTATGAAGCAGGTCTAATGGCTCTTCATGATTACCATGTAGGAAGATTCATGGCTTTTGGAGTTGCAGGATTATCCATAGTAGCTGATTCATTAAGCGCTATTAAATACGCAGAAGTAAAACCTATTTATAATGAAAATGGTATTGCTATTGATTTTGAAATTAATGGAGAATTTCCTATGTATGGAAATGATGATGACAGAGTTGATTATATAGCTGAAGAAATAGTTGAAATTTTCTCTAATGAACTTAAAAAACATGGGACATACCGAAATGCAAAACATACATTATCAGTTTTAACCATAACCTCAAATGTTGTTTATGGAAAGAAAACTGGAGCAACTCCTGATGGAAGAAAATCTGGAGAACCATTTGCACCTGGTGCAAATCCAATGCATGGAAGGGATAAAAGCGGAATTTTAGCATCCCTTAATTCTGTTGCAAAACTTAAATATGAAAATATATGCGAAGACGGTATTTCTAACACATTTACTGTAATTCCAAATACTCTTGGTAAAATGCAAAGACATAGAATTGATAATCTTGTAAATATACTTGATGGGTATTTTGTTCAAGAAGCTCATCATATGAACGTAAATGTAATTGATAAAGAAGTTCTACAACATGCAATGGAAAATCCTGAAAATTATCCTAATCTTACAATTCGTGTATCAGGATATGCAGTTAATTTTAACAGGCTTACTAAAGAACAACAATTAGATGTTATAAACAGGACATTCCACGAAAGAATGTAAGGAAATAATTATGGTAAAAGGAAAACTTCATTCTATAGAAACATTAGGAACTTTAGATGGTCCAGGTATTCGCATGGTTGTTTTTCTTCAGGGGTGCAGATTAAGATGTTCATACTGCCACAATCCAGATACTTGGCAACTTAATAATGGAACTGTAATAACACCTGAAGAAATAGTAAATAAAGCTAAAAGATATAAACCATATTTTAAATTCAATGATGGAGGGGTTACTTTTTCAGGAGGAGAACCATTAATGCAGCCTGAATTTTTATTGGAATGTTTAAAACTATTAAAAGAAGAAAATATTCACACAGTAATAGATACAGCAGGTGCTGGTTTTGGTGATTATGATGAAATATTAAATTATACTGACCTTGTCCTTCTTGATATAAAACATTCTAACCCTGAAAAATATAAATTAATAACAGGGCTCGACATTAAATATTATTATGAATTTAAAGATGCTTTAATTAAAAATAAAAAGCATATTTGGATAAAACATGTTGTTACACCGGGTATAAATGATAGTATAAAACATATGGCAGAATTTGAAAAAGAAGTAAACTCTTTTCCAAATGAAATGATAAAAAAAGTAGAACTGCTTCCTTATCATACATTAGGTGTTTTTAAATATAAGGAACTTAAACTTAATTATAAACTTGATGATGTTCAACCTATGTCAATAGAAAAATTAAATGAGTTAAAAAATAATTTAAAAATAGAAAAATTAGTAAAGTAAATGTATATAAAAGCTACCCATGTGGTAGCTTTTTTTATCCATACTTGCTTGATTTGAATCAAATACATTGTTATAATAAGGTATTAATAAATACGCATATAAAATAATAAGGGGAAAGCAATGTCAATTGAAAATGTACGAAATTATTTGAAAAAGTTTAATAGAGATAAAGATATACTTGAAATGGAAGAGTCAACTGCAACAGTTGAATTAGCGGCTCAGGCTTTAAAAACTGAAGAAGCAAGAATAGCAAAATCTTTATCGTTTAAGTATGATGATGATTGTGCAATGATTGTTGTTATTGCAGGGGATGCAAAAATAGACAACAAAAAGTTTAAAGAAGAGTTTGGATTTAAAGCTAAAATGCTTTCTCCAGAAGATGCTTATGCATATACAGGTCATGCTGTCGGCGGAGTTTGTCCATTTGCATTACCTGAAAAAGTTAAAGTGTTTTTAGATGATTCAATGAAAAGATTCAATACAATATTTCCAGCATGCGGCAGCAGTAATTCTGCTATAGAAGTTACATTGGAAGAACTTAATGAATATTCAAGAAACCAAAAATGGGTTGATATATGTAAAAATTGGACTTAAATATTGAAATAAGAGGGGACACACATGGAAGAGGAATTATTACAAAAAAAATCATATACAAAAGTAATCGATTTTATAAAAAAACAAATTATTTTAGGTGAATTAAAAATTGGAGAAAAACTTCCTGCAGAAAGGGAGTTGTCAGCTATTTTAGGAATAAGTCGAAATTCAGTTAGAGAAGCTATAAGAACTTTAGACAACATGGGTGTTATTTCAAGCAAGCAGGGTGCGGGAAACTTTCTTACAGGAAATTTTGAAAGCAGTTTAATTGAATCCATGTCTATGATGTTTTTATTAAATAAAATAAATTATGAGCAAATAAGCCAATTAAGGCGTGGACTCGAAACTCAAGCATTACTTTTAGCTATAGATAATATATCGGAAAATGAAATTAATGAATTAAAAGAAATAATTTTAGAGCTTGATGCTGAAAATGGAAATAACAGTGAGGAAATGAATGTAAAATTAGATAAAAAACTACATTATCATATAGCATTTGCTTCTAAAAATTATTTGATTATAGATATTTTAGAGGCCCTTTCTGAAGTAATGGATAGATTTATCGGCGATTTAAGAAGAGAAATACTCATGAATGAAAAAAGAAAATATATGTTACAAGAAGCGCATAAAGAAATGGTTAAAAGTCTTGTTACTAAAGACAAATCACTTGCTTATGAATCTATTAACAAACATTTTAGTGTTGTAGATGAAAATTTGCTTGAAAAATCCGATGAAGCCTTGTTAAAAATAAACCAAAAAGGAATTAATATACGAAATATGTAAAAAAAATAACAATTGTTGACAGTGTATAAAAAGTAAATTATAATTAAATATATAAATTGGTTCTACCAATTATAAAATAATGTTGTTATTTGATCAGTAACAACATATTTTTTAAAACAAATTGGTACTACCAATATTTCGTATCACGTGATGAGCAGCACAAATTAAAAAAATGTACTTAATGAATGCAACTTGAAAATAAAGCAAAG
>JARBUP010000219.1 GCA_029239575.1 Bacillota bacterium | reverse complement strand
CTTGAAATTAAAACTATGGAATATGAGAAAAAGATATTGGAAAAATCACCATTTTAATGTATAATGAATAGGACGTATTACGTCCTATTTTTTTAGAACCGTTTGGGGGATACATATGAACACATCTTATTTAAAAACATTTATAGAAGTTATAAACTTAAAAAATATTTCAAAAGCAGCAGAGAAATTGTTCATCACCCAGCCGGCAGTTTCAAAACAATTGCAAATATTAGAAAAGGATTTTGGTTCTGTTTTAATTAAAAAAAGTGGTAGGGAGATTATACCTACTGAAGAAGGAATTATGCTTTATAAATTTGCAATTAATTTATTAAATGAAGAAAATAAAATTTATTCTATTTTAAAAAAGGATGATAATTCATTATCAGGTGAGCTATTGATTTATTCAAGTTCTTTACCTGCTGAATATTATATTCATAATTTAATAATTGAGTTTAGTGAAATTTATCCAGAAATTAGGTATATAATAAATAAAATTGATTCTAAAAAAGTTTATTCATCAATAGAAGATGGATTTACTAATTTTGGATTTGCTGGTAATCCAGCTAAAAATAAAAAAATTAAATCTGTTTGTATAGGCGAAGATGAAGTTATAGTAGTTTGTTCTAAACTAATATATGAAAAATTTAATGATGAGGTCATATCATTAAATGTTTTATTACAAAATGAATTTATTTTAAGAGAAAATGGTTCTGCAACATTACAAATATTTGAACAATTTTTAAATGAACATAAAATTAAGCTTGAAGATTTAAAAATTAAAGTACAAGCTGAAGATAATGAAACAATAAAAACTTTTGCAAAAAACAATATGGGTATTGCGTTACTTCCTAAAATATCTGTGGAAAAAGAATTAAGTGATAAAGAACTGTTTCAACTTCATATCGAAAATCTACAATTAAAAAGAAAAATATATTATGTATATTTTGAAGATAGGTATTTTTCAAAAATAGAAGACAAGTTTAAAGAATTTGTTTTAAATAAATTTAAATAAAATAGTCCGAGATTTACTCGGACTTTTTTATTTTATTAGTCTAAAATATCGTTGCCGTTGCAGAAAAGAACAACTAATAACAAGAAGAAAAATAATAAGTTAGATCCACCTGCTCCAGCTACGCCATTTCCATGTCCATGACAGAATCCCATATTCAAACCTCCTTAAAAGATATGTTTAACCTATTATATGAAAGGGTTTAAATTGGGTTACTGGTTCTATTAAGATTTTTAGTTGACAGTTTTATTAAATTATAGTAAAATTAATTTAAGTTGTTTGAAAATAACTTATTAGATTATAAGAACGCAATTTATGATATATAATTAAAACAAATATATAACCATGAAGGTTTAATCGCTTATGAATGAGCGGTTTCTTTGTGGTTTTTTTATTTAAAGGAGATGATTTCATGCACATGGCAGACTTTTTAATTTCGCCCGAAGTAGGTGGAACTATGTGGGCTGCGACCTTAGCGGTTAGTTGTTATTCAGTTAAAAAAGTTCAAAGTAACTTTGATGAAAATGAAGAATTAAATGAGAAAAAAATTCCTCTCATGGGTGTAATGGGTGCTTTTGTATTTGCATCACAAATGATTAATTTTACAATTCCAGGAACTGGCTCAAGTGGACATTTAAGCGGTGGGATGATTTTAGCGGCTTTGCTTGGACCTTATGCAGGATTTATAACTCTGTCATGTATTTTAGCAATACAAGCATTGTTTTTTGCAGATGGAGGATTATTATCTTTAGGTTCAAATATTTTTAATATGGGATTTTATACATGTTTTATTGCATATCCATTTATTTATAAAAAAATAATTAAAAATAAAATTACTAAGAAAAAAATATTAATAGCCTCTATATTATCAGTTGTAATAGGTCTTCAGTTAGGATCCTTTAGTGTAGTAATTCAAACATTTATTTCAGGCAAAACAGAGTTACCATTTCAAACATTTGTTTTATTTATGCAGCCAATACATTTAGCAATTGGAATAATTGAAGGTTTAATAACTTCTGCTGCTATAAGTTTTATATGGAGCGCACGTCCTGAAATTCTACAACCAATTAAAGAAAATACATTTAAAGAAAAGATATCATATAAAAAACTTATAACTGTTTTACTTAGTTTATCAATTGTAACAGGAGGTTTTATTTCTTATTTTGCATCTTCAAATCCTGATGGTTTAGAATGGTCAATTGAAAAAACAGAAAAAACAGATGTTTCAAATTCAAATGATGAAAATGGGAAAAGTGTAATACATAATTTTTTAGCTAATATGCAAGAAAAAATTGCATTTTTACCTGATTATGGGTTTGAAAATAATTCAGAAGAAACTAACCTTAGTAAAGTTAATGTTGGAACATCAGTTTCAGGAATTGTTGGAAGTTTATTAACATTAAGTTTAGTAGTTTTAATTGGTAAAGCAGCAAAATTTTATAAAAATAAATATAACATAAAAGAAAATTAGCAAGGGTATAAAATGATAAATATAAAAAATTCAATATATAAAATTAGATTTTTAGATGAAATATCTCAAAAAAATACTTTTATTCATAAACTTCATCCGTTAGTAAAATTAATAGTAAGTATTTTTTATATTATCATGACAGTTTCCTATGGTAAATATGAAATATTCAGTATGATGCCACTTTTAATTTATTTAGTTTTGGTATTTAATCTTGGAGATATACCCCTTAAACCTATATTGAAACGTTCTTTAATTGTACTTCCAATTGTTATAGGTTTAGGAATTTTCAACCCCATATTGGATAACAAGCCAATTTATATTTTTCATAGCATAAGTATAAGTAGGGGATGGGTTTCATATTTAAGTTTAATTATAAAAAGTTTTTTATCTGTAATTTGTGCGTTGTTATTAATATCAACTACGAGTATGGATAAATTAGCTAAAGCATTGCAACAGTTACATATACCAAAAATAATCATAATGCAGTTATTATTTACATACAGATATATTTATGTATTATTAGAAGAATTTTCAAATATATGGACTGCTTATTCTTTAAGAGCTCCTAATCAAAGTGGAATTCATTATAAATTATGGGGACCTCTTTTAGGTCAGGTTTTAATAAGAACTTATGACAGAGCTGAAAGAATTTATTCTGCGATGAAACTTAGAGGTTATAATACCGAGTTTAATAATACAGAAAATGATAAACTAATATTAAAAGATTATATATATTTAATTTTTTGGATTGTTTTTTTGTTGGTGGTAAAATTTTATAATATACCAGTTTTGTTAGGAAGTATATTTACAGGAGCATAATATGAGTCATCATAAAGTAATTTTAAATAATGTTTGCTTTACATATCCGGATGGTAAAAATGCTTTAAACGGCATAAATATTGAAATACATCACGGCGAATCTGTTGCCATAATTGGAGCAAATGGAGCTGGAAAATCTACACTGCTATTAAGTTTAGTGGGAATTTTATTTCCACAAAAGGGTGAAATAAGAATTGGAGAAATGCCTGTTACAAAGAAAACTTTAAATATAGTTAGGCAAAAAATTGGATTTACATTTCAAAATTCTGATGAGCAATTATTTAATTCAACAGTTTATGAAGATGTTGCATTTGGGCCTCGAAATTATAAACTGCCTGAAGATGAAGTTAAAAAAAGAGTTGAGAAAGCACTTGAAATAGTTGGGGCATCACATTTAAAAGATAGACCTCCATATAAATTATCAGGTGGTGAAAAGCGTTCTGTATCAATTGCATCAGTTTTATCTATGGAACCAGATATTTTACTTTTGGATGAGCCATCATCTTCTTTAGACCCAAAGGCAAGAAGAAAATTAATAAATTTATTAAATCAGTTTAAACATACCAAAATTATTACTTCCCATGATCTTGATATGGTATTGGATGTTTGTGAAAGAACAATAGTAATAGGAAATGGTCAAGTGGTAGCGGACGGAAATACTTTTGAAATATTAAATAATGGCGAATTGTTGGACAAATACGGCTTAGAAAAACCATTTGTATTACAAGGATGCCCCATATGTTCAAATAAAAATTAATTATAATGGAGAAAAATAATGGAAAATAAATTACTATCTTTAAAAGAAGAAATAAATAGTTTAGTAAAAGATGGAATATGCATTGCATTTTCTGGAGGGGTTGATTCAAGCTTAATACTTAAAATAGCTTGTGATGCTGGTATAAAACTTAATAAAAAAGTTTATGCAGTTACATTAGAAACAAAGCTTCACCCTGTATCGGATGTAAATATTTCAAAGCGTGTTGCAAATGAAATGGGAGCAACGCACGAAATTATTCAAGTAAATGAATTTGAAAATAAAGAAATTTTAAATAACCCTGTAAACAGATGTTATTTATGCAAGAAATCTTTGTTTGTAAATTTGTTTGATTTTGCAAAAGAGCACAACTTAAAATATGTTGTTGATGGTACTAATGCTGATGATTTAAAAGTGTACAGACCTGGAGTTAAAGCGCTTGGTGAATTAGGAGTTATAAGTCCTTTAGCAAAATTAAATATTACAAAAGCTGAAGTTCGTGAAATGGCAAAGAACTTAAATATTTCAGTTGCATCAAGACCATCTGCACCGTGCATGGCTACAAGACTTCCATATAATACTGAAATAAATTTTGAATTATTACAAAATATAGAAAAAGCTGAAGAATTTATAAAAAACCAAGGATTTACAAATGTAAGAGTTAGAGTACATAAGGATATAACAAGAATTGAAGTAAATAAAGATGAATTAATAAATTTATTAGAAAAAGGTAATTCAATAGTTAACTACATGAAAAGCTTAGGGTTTATTTATATAACTTTGGATTTAGAAGGATTTCGTTCTGGAAGTATGGATGTAAATTTATAAAAATATGAAAATTTAGAGGTGGCTATGGATATACATGAATTATTGTTGAAAGTTAAAAATGATGAAATAGATATAAAAGAAGCTGAAGCGGAACTTAAAAAACTTCCATATGAAGATTTAGGGTTTGCAAAACTTGACCATCACAGACTTCTTAGATCTGGATTTGGAGAAGT